>CAZOIB010000351.1:0-3636 GCA_964579785.1 uncultured Lysobacter sp.
CCCATGATGCGGCCATAGGCGAGGAATGTCGCCGCCACGGCGCCCAGGGTGAGCGCCACGACGAGCCAGCGCGGCGGGAAGCGCGCGGCGTGCAGCGCGATCCAACCGCGCCAGACCACCACCAGCACGAAGAAGGTGCCCACCCACTCGGCCAGGCGCAGGGCGTGCGGCGCGATGACGAAGAGCATCGCCGCGAGCAGCCACAGCACGTTCTTCACGTCGAGTGCCGCGTTGGGTAGGTAGGGGACGCTACCCTTCCTGGCGGGGATGCCACCCATGGGGACGCTACCCATGACCACCCGGCTCGCCGTGCAGCGCCAGCGCCTCGAGGCAACGCGCGCGATGCGCCTCGCCCCGGCCCGGCGGGATCGCCACGCCCGGCAGGCGCAGGCCGTAGCTCTGCCCGAGGCGCTCGGTCTCGATGACCCAGTGCGTGAGCACCGACAGGCGCGCCTCCGGATCGGGCGCGTGCGCATCCATCCAGTCCAGCCAGAGTTCGGCGGAAGCCGTGGCCTGGAATTCCTTGGTGAGGAGGTCGTCGCCGCGCGCGAGCGCCTTCCAGGCGATCTTGCGCGGCGGGTCGCCGGCGCGGTAGAGGCGCAGGAGGGCGAAGTCGTCGTCGCCCGCGATGGGGATGCCCTCGTCGTCGCTCGAGAGCGACTGCTGCGGCGGCAGGCCGGCCGTGGGGTCCGGCCGCGGATAGACGATGACCGTGAGCCCGAAGTCGACGTAGGACCAGGCGTGGAAGAACCCCACGGGATAGCGGGTGAAGATCTCGAGGCGTCCGCCGGCAAGCCGGCCGCGGCGCGGCGCGGAAACGGCGAGCGTGGCGATGGTCGGTTCGCCCGGGCGCACGTCGGCGAACACCGGGTGCTCGTCGCGCCTCCTGAGGGCCACCGCGAAGCGCTCGCGCGAAGGGGACTCCAGCACCACGCGGAAATTCGCCGTGTCGCCGGCGAACACCGGATCGCAGCGGCCCGGCCTCAGCTTCAGGTGCGCGAGGTTGCGCCAGGTGTGCAGCATCGCCACTCCGCCCATCGCCGCCAGCAGGAAAGTCAGGATGAAACCCAGCGAGAGGGCGTAGTTGATCGAGGCGAGGAGAAGGATCAGGAGGACCAGCGCGAACAGATAGCCCTGCCTGGTCGGCAGGATGAAGATGCGCCGCTGCACCAGCGTGACCGGCGCCGCCTCGGGCGCCTTGGCGCGGAAGATCCAGTCGGCGATCGACTGCCTTGCGCTGGCGAACATCGCCTTCGGCCGCGCCTAGGGAATGGCGACGGAAGTGAGGAGGTCGGTGGCGGCGTCGAAGCCGCCCTTCTGCAGCTCGCCGCTGCCGTGCAGGCGGTGGCCGACGACTGCGGAAAGGACCGCCTGCACGTCCTCGGGAAGCACCTGCCGGCGTCCCTGCATCATCGCCCAGGCCTGCGCGCCGCGCAGCACGGCGAGGCCGGCGCGCGGCGAGAGGCCCTGCGCGTACTTGGGCGACACGCGCGTGTGGGCGACGAGCGCCTGGACATAGTCGAGGAGGGCGTCGCTCACCTGCGTGGCGGTCACGGCGCGCTGCAGCTCGAGGAGCTGCACGGCCGTCATCGCCGGCTCGAGGTGCGCGATCAGGTCGCGCCGGTCCTCCCCCTTGAGCAACTCGCGCTCGGCGGCCGCATCGGGGTAGCCCAGGCGCAGGCGCATGAGGAAGCGGTCGAGCTGCGATTCGGGCAGCGGAAAAGTGCCGACCTGGTGCAGGGGGTTCTGCGTGGCCATGACGAAGAACGGCTCCGGCAGCGGACGCGTCTCGCCCTCCGCCGTCACCTGGTGCTCTTCCATGGCCTCCAGCAGCGCGCTCTGCGCCTTGGGGCTGGCACGGTTGATCTCGTCGGCGAGGATGATCTGCGAGAAGATCGGACCGGGGTGGAAGCGGAAGGTGGAGCTCTCGCGGTCGAAGATCGACACGCCGATCACGTCCGCCGGCAGCAGGTCGGAGGTGAACTGGATGCGCTTGTAGTCGAGGCCGAGGAGCCGCGCGAGCGCCTGCGAGAGGGTGGTCTTGCCGACCCCGGGGACGTCCTCGATCAGGAGGTGGCCGCGCGCGAGGATGCAGGCCATCGCCAGGCGGATCTGGCGCTCCTTGCCGAGAATGATGCGCGAGGCGCGGGCGACGACGTCCTCGACGGGGCTGGGGGCAAGGCGGGCACGGGCTTCGATGAGCATGGCGTCTAGTATAGTTGCAGTGGCGGGGAGCGGATCGTCTCCCGCTGAACACCGGGAAAATGCCGTGTCCGTCGTCCTCCTGACCCACCCCGACTGCGCTCTCCACGAGATGGGCCGGCACCATCCCGAGTCGCCCGAGCGCCTGCTCGCGGTCCTCGGCGCCCTCGACGATTCCGGGCTCCTGGCGCACCTCCGGGAGGAGGAGGCACCCGCCGCGAGCGTCGGGCAGCTCGGGCGCGTCCACCACGGCGTGCACATCGAACTCGTGCACGACTCCGCCCCGCAGTCCGATTACGCCTATCTCGACCCCGACACCTCCATGAACCCGAAGTCGCTGTCGGCCTCGTTGCGCGCGGCCGGGGCGGTGGCGCGCGCGACCGACCTGGTCCTGGGCGGAGGGGCGACGCGGGCGTTCTGCGCGGTGCGCCCGCCCGGCCATCACGCCACGCCCGACCGTGCCATGGGCTTCTGCGTCTTCAACAATGTCGCGGTCGGGGCGGCGCAGGCACTCGAGCAGCACGGGCTGGAGCGCATCGCCATCCTCGACTTCGACGTGCACCACGGCAACGGCACGGAAGACATGTTCCGCGACGATCCGCGGGTCCTTTTCTGCTCCACCTTCCAGCATCCCTACTATCCGTTCTGCGGGGCCGATTCGGGCAACGAGCACGTGATCAACGTGCCGCTGCCGGCCATGACGGCCGGCGCCGGATTCCGCACGGCGGTCACCCGCCACTGGCTGCCGGCGCTCGAGCGCTTCGAGCCGCAGCTGGTCTTCATTTCCGCCGGGTTCGATGCCCACCGCGAGGATCCGCTCGCCTACCTGCAGCTGGAGGACGAGGACTACTGCTGGATCACCGAGCGCATCGTCGAGGTTGCCGAGCGCCACGCCGGGGGCCGCATCGTGTCCACGCTCGAGGGCGGCTACAACACGGCATCGCTCGCCCGCAGCGCGGTGGAACACGTCCGGGCTCTCGGGTTCTGAGCAAGGCTCGCCGCAGCGAAGGCGGATGCGGCAATCAGTCCGGGATGCCGAGCGCGACCGGGGGAGGCACGGTGCTGCCGCGAACCTCCAGCCGCTTCTCGCGCGACTTCGCCCCGGCCACCAGGGTCACGTTGCGGCGCGGGACGGCGAACCTTTCCGCCAGATAGTCGACGAGCGCGGCGTTGGCGCGATCCTCCAGCGCGGGGGCGGCCACGCGGATCTTGATGCTGGCGCCGTGGAGTCCGGCCACTTCGGTGCGGCGCGCGCCCGGCTGCGCGTGCACGCAGACCGTGACGGTGCCGGCCGCGTCGCGGCGGAACCAGTCGTTCATGGCGGGGAAAGGCGGGCCGGGCGGCCCGCTACTTCGACGGCTTCGCGGCGACCGTCGTGAGCTTCAGCGTGAGACCGAGCTGCGCCCAGTTGCGCGTCTGCAGCGCCGAGTGGAT
>CAZOIB010000352.1:0-18888 GCA_964579785.1 uncultured Lysobacter sp.
GACCGTGCCGGCCCCCTCGAGGGCGCCGAACCACGCCGTCTTGAACTGCTGCCACTCGAGCTCGGGCAGCATCACCAGCACGAGCGTGTCTTCCGGCAGGCGCGCGCACAGCGCCTCGAGCGCCTTGCCGCCTTCGGTGCCGGGCTTGCCCGTGGGGATGCGGATCTCGAGCAGCTTCCGGGTGGCGAACAGCGAAAGATTGGCTGCGCTCGCCTGGAGCCCGGACCAGTCCGCGCCGGGCTCCGCCGTGAACACGTCGCGCTCGGTGCAGCCGTCGCGCCTGGCGGCCGCGCGGATCGCATCCCCGGCCTCGAGCGCGAGCCGCGTCTCCGCGCCGTGCACCGCATAGAGCGGCGCCAGCCCCTTCCTGAGGTGCTGCGCCAGCTGGCGGGTGGCGATCTTCACGGCTGCGCGGCTCCGGCGCGCACCACCGCGATGCGGCGCAGGATGCGCGTGGCCGCCTCGGCGCGCATCTCGTCGTAGAGGAGCCTTTCCTCGGCCTCCTTGGCGAGCGGCGCGGACTCCGAGTAGGAGATGATGCGCTGCAGCTCGATCTCCGCGGGCGCCACGAGCACCTTTTCGGCGGCGTCCGTCACCTGGAAGCCCACGCGCAGGCGCAGCTGGTAGTCGAACACGCGCCCGGTGCCGGTCAGGGACTGGATCAGCTTCTCGGTGCTCTCGGAAAGGATGCGCACGTGCGCCTCGCTCTCCTTCACGTTCGCGACGAGCCGCGTGGGGCCGCCGGAGAGCTGGCGACGGATCTCGACGGCGACCTGCGAGGGCGCGGCGGTGGAGACATGGATCGTCCTGAGCCCCGTGGTCGCTTCGCCGCGCAGCTGGAAGCCGCAGCCCGCCGCAGTCAGGGCCACGACCGCGCCGGCAAGGAGCAGGCGGCAGGCGACGCGACTAGACAACGATGTTCACCAGGCGGCCGGGGACCACGACGACCTTCTTCGCCGCCTTGCCTTCCATGAACTTCACGGCCGCCTCGTTCGCGAGGGCGGCCTGCTCGATGGCGTCCTTCCCGGCGGTGGCGGCGACGTGCAGGTGGCCGCGCAGCTTGCCGTTCACCTGGAGGACCAGCTCGACCGTGTCCTGCACCAGCGCGGCCTGGTCGACCGCGGGCCACTCCTGGTCGAGGAGCCGCGTACCCGGGCGCAGTTCCGCCCACAGCGCCGTGGCGATGTGCGGAACGATCGGGGAGAGGAGCAGCACGGCGCCCTCCAGCACCTCCTGCGCCACGGCGCGCGCGGCGGGGCTCGCATCGCCCTTCTTCGCGCCGGCGCGTTCCTCGACCACGACGTCGGCGAGCGCGTTCAGCAGTTCCATGACCGCGGCGATCGCGGTGTTGAACTGCAGGCGCCGGCCGTAGTCGTCGCCGACCTTGTCGATGGTCTTGTGCAGCCTGAAGCGCAGGTCCTTCAGCGCCTGCGGGAGATCCCCCGTTGCGCGCCCCGCGACCGGCCCGCCTGCGGCGAGATGGTCGTGCACGAGCTTCCAGAGCCGCTTCAGGAAGCGGTACGAGCCCTCGACGGAGGAATCGGACCACAGCACGGTGTCGGTGGGCGGGCTTGCGAACATCACGTACAGCCGCGCGGTGTCCGCGCCGTAGCGGTCGATGAGGTCCTGGGGATCGACGCCGTTGCGCTTCGACTTCGACATCGTGCCGATGCCGCCGTAGTCCACCGGGCTGCCGTCGGCCTTGAGCGTGACCGCCGCGATCCCGCCTTCGGCGTCGCTCCTCACGTCCACTTCCTCGGGGGCGAAGTACTCGATGCCGCCCTTGTCGGTGCGCCGGCTGAAGATGTGGTTGAGGACCATTCCCTGCGTGAGCAGGTTCCCGAACGGCTCGTCGACCTTCACCAGGCCCATGTCGCGCATCACCCTGGTCCAGAAGCGAGCGTAGAGCAGGTGCAGGATCGCGTGCTCGACGCCGCCGATGTACTGGTCCATCGGCATCCAGTAGTCGGCGCGCGCGTCGACCATCGTCTTCGCGTCGGGGCAGGTGTAGCGGAAGAAGTACCAGGACGAGTCGGCGAACGTGTCCATCGTGTCCGTCTCGCGCCGGGCGTCGGCGCCGCAGGACGGGCACTGGCACCGGTAGAAGGCGGCTGACTTCGCGAGCGGGCTGCCCGAGCCGTCGGGCAGGAGATCCTCCGGCAGGATCACCGGCAGCTGCTCGTCGGGCACGGCCACCTCGCCGCACGCCGGGCAGTGGATGATCGGGATCGGGGTGCCCCAGTAGCGCTGGCGCGAGAAGCCCCAGTCGCGCAGGCGGAACTGCTTGCGCTTCCCGCCCAGGCCCTTCGCGCCCAGGTCCGCGGCCACCGCATCGATCGCCGCCTGCTGCGCGAGGCCGTCGTACGGGCCCGAGTTCACGCACACGCCGGCCTCCTCGTACCAGGGCTGCCAGGCGTCGGTGGAATAGGGCTGGCCACCCACGTCGATGACGGGCTTGATGGGCAGGCCGTACTTCTGCGCGAAGGCGAAGTCGCGCTCGTCGTGGCCCGGCACCGCCATCACCGCGCCCTCGCCGTAGCCCATGAGGACGTAATTGCCGACCCAGACCTCGACCTTCGCACCGGTAAAGGGGTGCAGCACGAAGAGTCCGGTGGGCATCCCCTTCTTTTCCATGGTGGCGAGTTCCGCCTCCATGACGCCGCCCTTCCTGCACTCCTCGACGAACGCGGCGAGCCCGGGGTTGGACTTCGCGGCCTCCACCGCGAGCGGATGCTCGGCGGCAACGGCGGCGAACGTGATTCCCATGATCGTGTCGGCGCGGGTCGTGTAGACCTTGAGGCCCGGCTTCGCGTCGGCCATCCGGCGGGCCGTCTCGTCGGCGTAGGGCAGCGTGAACTCGACGCCGTAGGAACGGCCGATCCAGTTCCGCTGCATCTGCTTCACCTTCTCCGGCCAGCCCAGGCCGTCCAGGGCATCGACCAGCTCGTCGGCGTATTGCGAGATGCGCAGGTACCACATGGGGATCTCGCGCTTCTCGACGGTGGCGCCCGTGCGCCATCCCTTGCCGTCGATCACCTGCTCGTTGGCGAGCACGGTCTGGTCCACCGGGTCCCAGTTCACCGTGCCGGTCTTCCGGTAGGCGATGCCCTTCTCGCGCATGCGCAGGAACAGCCACTGGTTCCACTTGTAGTAGGAGGGCGAGCAGGTCGCCACCTCGCGCGTCCAGTCGATGGCGAAGCCGAGCGACTGCATCTGCTTCTTCATGTACGCGATGTTGTCCCACGTCCACTTGGCCGGCGGCACGCCGTTGGCCATGGCGGCGTTCTCGGCGGGCAGGCCGAAGGCGTCCCAGCCCATCGGCTGCAGGACGTTCAGGCCCTGCATGCGCTTGTAGTGGTAGAGCGCGTCGTTGATCGAATAGTTGCGCACGTGCCCCATGTGCAGCTTGCCCGACGGGTACGGGAACATGCCCACGTCGTAGTATTTCGGCTTGGCGGAGGAGTCGGGCGCCACGAACGCGCGGGAGTCGGCCCACTCTTTCTGGACCTGCGGCTCGAGGGCCTTGGGCTGGTATAAGGGTTCCATGGGGGATGCGCGGATGCCGGGAGCAGCAGGCAAATTATAGCAGCGGGGTACTCAAGCCCTTGATTTCACGTGCTGTCCGAAGAGGAGCGTCGAGATGAGCCGAGTTCGTTTCGCAATCGCCGTGCTGGCCTGCCTGTTCGCCTCGGCCGCGCCGGCCGCGCCCGTGGTGGTGGAGGCGGTCCAGTATCCGGCGTGGCTCGAGCGCGGGGGCAGGTCGGTGCCCCTCGTTCCCGGCGTCGAA
Source organism: uncultured Lysobacter sp. (assembly GCA_964579785.1). GTDB lineage: Bacteria > Pseudomonadota > Gammaproteobacteria > Burkholderiales > Usitatibacteraceae > FEB-7. The sequence goes on from CAZOIB010000352.1 coordinate 3,788, forward strand.
TTGCAGGGGGCCGACAGCCTGCGCACGGGAGCCAACGCGCGGGCGCGCCTGCGCCTGCCCGACGGCAGCACCGTCAAGCTCGGCGAGAATGCCCGCTTCGAGCTCGAGCGGGTGCAGGACGTCGGCTTCCTGCGCGCCTCGTTGCGGATGGTGGGCGGGGCGTTTCGCTACACCACCGACAAGTTGCGCCTGTCGGCGCGGCGTTCGGTCACGATCCGCGCGCACAACGTGACCGTCGGGATCCGCGGCACCGACCTGTGGGGCAAGTCCACCGAGGAGAAGGAGATCGTCTGCCTCATCGAGGGGGCGGTCACGGTGGGCTCCGAAGGAAATCCGGCGGTGACGCTCGACCAGCCGCTCGATTTCTACCAGCTGCCGCGCGGCGGCAGCCCGAGCGTGGCGAAAGTGGACCCGAAGCAGCTCGAGAAATGGGCGCTCGAGACGGATACGCAAACGGACGCTCCGGTGGCGCAGGCCGGCGGGCAGTGGCGGGTGATCGCGGCCACGCCCGATACGCGCGACGCCGCGCTGGCGCTCGGCCGGTCGTTGCGGGCACAGGGCTATCCCGCGCGCGCCGAAGGCGGCGCTTCCGGGCCGCATGCGGTCGTGATCGCGGGCCTGGCGGGAGAGATGGAGGCGCGGGCGCTGCTGCGCAACATCAGCTCGGTGCCTGGCGTCACCAACCCCTCGATCGCGAACTGACGGCGGGCGGCGCTCAGAACGCGCCGATGTCCTGCGCCTGGCGCAACAGCGCCTCCCGGCGCCCGGCAGGAAGCTCGCGGTTCAGGCGCTCGAGCAGGTGCGGGATGCGCGTTTCGCGGAAGCCGGCGGCAAGGTCGACTTCCCTGGCGCGATCGTCGCCGCAATGTCCGAAGAAGGCCTCCAGCTCCGGCTCGAAGCGCGCGAAGCAGTAGCGCAGCGTCTGCATCAGGAGGCCACCGGCCTCGTTCACGAGGCGCTGCTCCTCCGGGCGCATCGCGCGTAGCACGTGGCCGTCGGTGCAGCCGCCGCCGACCAGGCCGATCGTGCCCTGGGTCCACAGGTGCAGGTAGGAGGCGGGCAGGAAGGCCCCGTCGCCGCGCGCGTAGAACGCCACCAGGTGGTGCCCGAAGTCCGGCGGCGCGCCGCCCAGCTTGCGCGCGAAGAGCGGCCCGATGAAGCGCGCGGCCCGCGTGACTTCGGCGATGAAGAGGAAGGGTTCGAGCCGCGGATCGATCGTCGTTTGCATGGCTGTCAGGGCTCGCGGCGTGAAATAATCGCGGCCTGACCGCGATTATCCCTCATGCCTGAACTCCTAGCCGGCCTCAATCCCGAGCAACTGCGGGCCGTCACGCTCCCTCGCCAATCCGCCCTCATCCTCGCCGGTGCCGGCAGCGGCAAGACGCGCGTGCTCACCACGCGTATCGCGCACCTCATCCAGTCGGGCGAGGCGAGCCCGGCCGGGGTGCTCGCGGTGACCTTCACCAACAAGGCGGCGCGCGAGATGCTCACGCGGCTCTCGGCGATGCTTCCCATCAACACGCGCGGCATGTGGGTGGGCACCTTCCACGGCCTGTGCAACCGGCTGCTGCGCACGCACCACCGCGACGCGGGGCTGCCGCAGCTCTTCCAGATCCTCGACTCCGGCGACCAGCTCTCGGTGGTCAAGCGCCTGGCGAAGGCGCAGGCCCTCGACGAGGAGAAGTTCGCGCCGCGCCAGTTGCAGTCGTTCATCAATCAATGCAAGGAGACGGGACGGCGCGCCAACGCCGTCGAGGCGGGCGACGACTTCACGCGCCGCATGGTCGCCTTCTACGCCGACTACGACGCGCAGTGCAACCGCGAGGGCGTGGTGGACTTCGCGGAACTGCTGCTGCGCAGCTTCGAGCTGCTCTCGCGTCACCTCGAGCTGCTCACGCACTACCAGGAGCGCTTCCGCTACATCCTCGTCGACGAGTTCCAGGACACCAACAAGCTGCAGTACAAGTGGATCCGCATGCTGGCGGGAACCAACGGGTGCGTGTTCGCGGTCGGGGATGACGACCAGTCGATATACCGCTTCCGAGGCGCCGACGTCGGCAACATGAACGAGTTCCTGCGCGACTTCCACGTCTCCGAGGTGGTGAAGCTCGAGCAGAACTACCGCTCGCAGGGCTCGATCCTGGACGCGGCCAATGCCGTGATCGCGCGGAACAAGGCGCGCCTGGGCAAGAACCTGTGGACGGCCGAGGGCAAGGGCGAGCCGTTGCGCGTCTTCGCCGCCGCCACCGACGAGGAGGAGGCGCGCTTCATCGTCGACGAGGTCGGCGCGCTGCATCGCGAGGGAATCGCGCTCGCGAACATGGCGCTGCTCTACCGCTCCAACGCCCAGTCGCGCATCCTCGAGCACGCGCTCTTCCGCGCCGGCATCGCCTACAAGGTCTACGGCGGGCTGCGCTTCTTCGAGCGCCAGGAGGTGAAGCACGCGCTCGCCTACCTGCGCCTCGCGGCCAACCCCGACGACGACACGGCGTTCTCGCGCGTCGTCAACTTCCCGCCGCGCGGCATCGGCGCGCGCACGGTCGAGCAGCTGCAGGAGGCGGCGCAGGCCGGGCTCGGCAGCCTCGCGCGGGCGGCGAAGGCGGGTGCCGTGCCGGGACGCGGCGGGACGGCCATCGCCGCATTCCTCGTCATCGTCGAGCGCCTGCGGCAGGGTTCGGAGACGCTCACGCTGCCCGAGCTGATCGAGGAGGCGCTGGCGGCCTCGGGCCTCAAGGACCATTACGCGGCGGAGCGCGACGGGCAGGACCGCGTCGAGAACCTGAACGAGCTCGTGAACGCGGCGGCGCTCTTCGCGCAGGAGTTCGAGATCGGCGTCGAGCCGGCCGGGGAGGCCGAGGAGGACGTGGCGCCCGTTCCCGGCACGCACCAGCAGCAGGTGCTGGCGGCATTCCTTTCGCACGCGAGCCTGGAGGCGGGCGAGCACGAGGCCGCGGCGGGGGTGGACGCGCTGCAGCTGATGACGGTGCACTCCGCCAAGGGCCTCGAGTTCGACGCGGTGTTCCTCGGCGGTCTCGAGGAAGGGCTCTTCCCGCACGACAACAGCCTGAACGAGGACGGCGGCATCGAGGAGGAGCGCCGCCTCATGTATGTCGCGATCACGCGCGCGCGCAAGCGCCTCTACCTCTCCTACGCGGGCAGCCGCATGCTGCACGGGCAGCCGCGCTACGGCATCGTCTCGCGCTTCGTGGAGGAGATCCCCGCGGAGCTGTGCAAGTGGATCGTCCTGCCCGAGCTGCCGGAGCGATGGGGACAGGTTTCGTTTCCCCGCGGCCGCGAGGACGCCGCAAGGGGAAACCTGTCCCCATGGCCGGCCCCGCGAAGCGGCGGGAGCCGCGGGAATGCATGGTCAAGCGGTGGCGGCCATGCGCCCCGCGCCGACCCCGATCGCTACCCGTCCGCACCCCGCGCGAGCTTCGAGATGCAGCGCCCCGACGAACACCCCTTCGCCGTGGGCCAGAACGTGCGCCACGCCAAGTTCGGCGAGGGCGTGGTGATCAACTTCGAAGGCCGGGGACTGGATGCGCGCGTGCAGGTCCGCTTCCGCGCGGAAGGCACGAAGTGGCTCGCCCTGCAGTACGCCAAGCTCACGCCGGCGTGAGCGCCCGCTACGGGAGCACGTAGGTCTCGACGCGGTTGTGCCCGGTGTTCTTGGCGCAGTACAGGGCGTGATCGGCCTGTTCGACCGCTTCGCGCACGTTGGCCGTCTGCGGTCCGATCTCCGCCACGCCCAGGCTCGCGGTCACGCGGACCTCCGCATGCGCCGTCACGCGCAGCGTCTCGATGGCCTCGCGAACCCGCTCTGCCGCGAGCCGGGCACCCGCCATTCCGGCGACCGGAACGAGCACGCCGAATTCGTCGCCGCCGTAGCGGCAGGCGACGTCCGCCGGACGCAGCACCCGGCGCAGGATCTCGCCCGTCTGGCGCAGCACCTCGTCGCCGGCGAGGTGCCCGAAGCGATCGTTGATCCCCTTGAAGCCGTCCAGGTCCAGGAGGACGAGGCCGGCCCGCTCGCCGGTTCGCCGGCAGCGCTCGAGTTCGCGCGCGATCTCTTCCTCCCAATGCTGGCGCGTGGCGAGCCCGGACAGCGGCTCCGTGCGCAGGAGCCTCGCCAGCACCAGGTTCTTCTTGCGGATGTGGACGCGCAGGCGGTAGGCGGCGATGCCGATGGACAGGGGATAGAGGACCAGCAGCGGAATGCAGGCGAGCAGGATCCCGAAGCTCGTCTCCAGGCGCGCAACGGGTGCGGCCGCGAGCATCGCGATGGCGGCGCCGGCCAGCGTCGCTCCCCACGCGACGAACAGCAGGCGCGGCCCGCCGACGCTTATCTTGTCGAGGCTCATCATGGAGACGAGCAGCACGCTCGGCAGCAGGTTGAAGGACATGAGCGGCAGCCAGAGGCCGCAGAACGCGGAATCGAGGATGAGGTTGCGGCGCTCGGCGCGCCACGGGTCGGCGTCCCTCCTGGCGATGAAGTAGGCCACGTGCGGCCAGATGAACGCGTTGAAGGCGAGGCCCGCCCACGCCAGCGGATGCGCGCCCTGCTCGCGAAACACCGCGGCCACGGCGACGAACCCGGTGCCCAGTCCCAGGATGCGCAGCGGGTAGACATGCCTCGGAAGGCCGGCGCCACGGCGCGGACGGGCCACGGGTTCCTGCGCCGGGATCGGCGTCGTCATCGCGCCTCAGGCGGCTTCGGCCGCCGGCTCCGACCCCTCGAACGCTTCGGCGTAGCCCGTGTAGGTGCTCGCCACCATGACCGGCACCACCACGATCAGCCCCAGGCCCCAGGGAAGCACGGCCACGAGGAACGCGACGGTGAGGATGATGCCGTAGGCGACCATCGCGCCCGCGTTCGACAGCGCCGCGAAAACGCTCCAGCGAACCGCATGCGCGGTGGAAAGGGTGTGGAATGCGAGCAGCGCGGGCGCGAACCACAGCGCGCCCTTCACCAGGGCGGTGAGGACGAGACCCACCACGAGGATCCATTCCTTGCCGCGCAGCAGCTGCACGTAGTCGGTGACGGTGACCACTTCGCCGCCATCGCCCACGCCGGGCAGGCCCAGGAGCGACATCAGGAAGAAGATGGCGATCTCCGCGACCAGCAGGATGGCGCCGAGGTTGAGGAGGGGCTTCAGTGGCAGGCGGAACCCCGAAAAGAGATCGCCCATCTCGATCGCGCCGCCCCCGGCCTGCTTGCGCGCGGCGAGCGCGAAGCCGGCGAAGAATACCGGCTGCAGCAGGTTGGCGGCCACGCCGCCGATGACGGGCACGAGCACGAGGGCCAGCGTGATGAGCATCCAGCCCGCGGAAAGCCCGATCCACACCGAAGGCGCACCGCGCATGAGCTTCCAGCCCGAGGCGAGCCACGCCGGCCCGCGGGAGGTGCGCAGATCGCGAACGCGGATCGCGGCGTCCACCGGGCGAACGCTCAGTCCCCGGACGCCACGAGGGCGCGCGCGTGGACGATGTGGTGCTCGAGCAGCCGCCGCGACCAGGCGTGGTCCTTGGGGATCGTCATCGCGGCAGCCTGCGGGAAGTGGTTGTACTCGAGCCGGCCCAGCCAGGTGCGCAGCGCGGCGCGGCGCAGCATCACCGGCCACAGCTCGCGCTCGAGATCGGTGAGCGGGCGATGGGCGTCGTAGCCCTCGAGGAGGGCGTCGGCGCGCTCCGGGTCGAGGGTCGCGGCCGCATCGGTGCACCAGTCGTTCACCGCGATCGCGAGGTCGTAGAGCAGCGCGTCGTCGCACGCGAAGTAGAAGTCGATGACCCCGCCCTCGCCGTCCGCGTCCCACAGCACGTTGTCGCGGAAGAGGTCGCCGTGGATGACGCCCTTGGGCAGTACCGTGTCGTCGTGCAGGGACTGGTAGCGGTTCTCGCGCTCGACGAGGGCGTTCTCCGCCGCGGAAAGCCGGGGCCGCACGCGCTGCGCGAAGCTCTCGCGCCACGCCTGCCCGCGCCAGTTGGCGAGCCCCGCGTCGTAGTCCAGGCCGGCCTCGTGGATGTCCGCGAGGATGGTGCCCACCTTGCCGCAGAGTGCCGGGGTGGGCGAGTGGTGCGGCGCGCCCGCCAGGCGGGTGACGATGACGGCGGGCTTGCCGTTCAGCTCGGTGAGGAAGCTCCCGTCCTGCAGCGGCATCGGCGCCGGGCAGCGGATGTCGCGCTCGGCCAGGTGGTGCATCAGCCCGACGTAGAAGGGCAGGTCCTCGCGCGGGATCTTCTCGAAGAGCGTCAGCACGTACTGACCGGTGGTCGTGTCGAGAAAGTAGTTGGTGTTCTCGATGCCCTGCGCGATGCCCTCGAGGGACTCGAGCGCGCCCAGGGTGTAGCGCGCGAGAAACTGGCGCGCCTCCTCAGGGGAGACGGGCGTGAAGACGGACATGGCGGGAGGCCGTGCGGAAGGCTAGAACTCGAGGAGCACCCATTGCGGCACCCGCACGCCGGAGTCGAGGCTGTCCTGCCGCGAGAACTGGCCGTCGCCCCGGTGGTCGATGAGGACGTAGGGCATGCCGTGCGCGGGTGTGACTCTCATCATGTAGAGCTTTCCCCTGACGCGATACTCGGTGACGACGCGGTCGCCATCCTTGCGGATGGTGATCTGCGGCTCCAGCGCCGGGTCGCCCTCGACGACGGCCGGCGGGGGCGGCGGCTCCTCGAGGGGCACCGTTCCCGGCGGGCGCGGGCGGGGCGCCGTCTGCGCGTAACCCGTGTCGACGACGAGGACGGCCAGTGTGGCGGCGAGTAAGCACCGGGCGGAACGCGAAATCATGCCCAAGTTTAGCATCCGCGCACGCGCTCAGAGCGCGAACTCGGCCTCGCGTTCGGAGGGCGAAAGCTCGAAGCCGCGCGAGTGGTAGTGCGTGAAGATCGCATCGACGATGGCCTGCGGGTCGTCGATCACCTGCAGGAGATCCGCGTCGCCCGGGCCGATCAGCCCGTCGGCCTCGAGGCGGCCGCGCATCCAGTCCACGAGGCCGCGCCAGTGCTCGCTCCCGACGAGGATCAGGGGAACGCGGCGCACCTTTCCCGTCTGCACGAGGGTGAGCACCTCGAAGAGCTCGTCCAGCGTGCCGAAGCCGCCGGGCAGCATCACGAAGGCGCAGGAGAGCTTCACGAACATGACCTTGCGCGCGAAGAAGTGCTGGAAGGTGTTGGAGATGTCCTGGTACGGGTTGGCGTGCTGCTCGTGCGGCAGGCGGATGTTGAGCCCCACGCTGGGGCTCGAACCGGCGTAGGCACCCTTGTTGGCCGCCTCCATGATGCCCGGGCCGCCGCCGGAGATGACCGCGAAGCCCGCATCCGAGAGGCGTCGCGCAATGTCCTCCGCGAGGACGTAGGCGGGCTCGCCGGGCTGCACGCGCGCGCTGCCGAACATGGTGACCGCGGGATGGATCGCCTGCAGGCGCTCGGTGGCGGTGACGAACTCTGCGATAATTTCGAACATCCGCCAGGCCTCGCGCGCGGAGGACTGGGTGCGATTCACGAGCTGCGGATCGGACGGTTTCGGAACCTTGTGGTACATGGCGGACCCCGGGCGGTGAGATGAACGATTCGAAGAAGCGCCTGCTGCTCGTGGATGCCTCGAGCTACCTCTACCGGGCGTTCCACGCGATGCCGGAGCTGAAGAGCCCCGCCGGGGAACCCACCGGCGCCATCATGGGCGTGGTCAACATGCTGCGTAAGCTCGTGCAGGACTACCCGTCCGATTATATCGCCGCGGTCTTCGATCCCAAGGGCAAGACCTTTCGCGACGCGATCTATCCCGACTACAAGGCCACCCGCCAGTCGATGCCGGAGGACCTCGCCGCGCAGATCGAGCCGCTCTTCGAGACGATCCGCGCGCTCGGCTGGCCGCTCGTGGTGATCGACGGCGTCGAGGCCGACGACGTGATCGGCACCCTGGCCCGCCATGCCGAAAGCGTGCACGGCTGGGACACGCTCATCTCCACCGGCGACAAGGACTTGACGCAGCTCGTGAGCGAGCGCATCACCTGGATGAACACCATGTCCAGCGAGACGCTCGATCCCGCGGGCGTCGAGGCCAAGTTCGGCGTGCGCCCGGAGCGCATCGTCGACTACCTGGCACTCATGGGCGACGCGGTGGACAACGTGCCCGGCGTGGAAAAGGTCGGCCCCAAGACCGCGGCGAAGCTCGTCCAGGAATACGGCTCGCTCGAGGAGGTGATGGCGCACGCGGGCGAGGTGAAGGGCGTGGTGGGCGAGAACCTGCGCAAGACGCTCGACTGGCTGCCCACGGGGCGCACGCTCCTCACCGTGAAGACGGACGTGGCGCTGCCCTTCGCGATCGAGTCGCTCACCCGCGCCGAGCCCGACAAGGCGAAGCTCGCCCAGCTCTACGAGCGTTTCGGCTTCCGCAGCCTGCGCGAGGCGCTGCAGAAGGGGGAAGAAGAGCAAAAGGCACCCTCATCCCCGGCCCTTCTCCCAAGGGAGAAGGGAGCAAAATCGCCCTCACCCCCAACCCTTCTCCCAAGGGAGAGGGGAGCAGATTCTCCCTTCTCCCTTGGGAGAAGGGCCGGGGATGAGGGTCCGGCATTCGTCGCCACCCGCCACTACGAAGCGGTGCTGGACGAAGCCGGCCTCGACCGATGGCTCGCGAAGATCGAGGCGGCCGAGCTCACCTGCTTCGACACCGAGACCACGAGCCTCGATCCGATGACGGCGCAACTGGTGGGCCTCGCGTTCTGCGTGCAGGCCGGGGAGGCCGCCTACCTGCCGCTCGCGCACCGCTACCCGGGCGCCCCCGACCAGCTCGATCTTGCACGCACGCTCGCGAGGCTCAAGCCCTGGTTCGAGTCGGAGCGCCACCGCAAGGTCGGGCAGAACGCCAAGTACGACCGGCACATCCTCGCCAACCACGGCATCGACGTGCGGGGCGTGGTGCACGACACCCTGCTCGCCTCCTACGTGCTGGAATCGAACCAGCGGCACGACATGAATTCGCTGGCCATGCGCCACCTGGGTGCCAAGACCATCCTCTACGAGGAAGTGGCGGGGAAGGGCGCCTCGTCCATCTGCTTCGACCAGGTAAGTGTGGAGAGCGCCACGCAGTATTCCGCCGAGGACGCGGATGTCACCCTGCAGCTGCACCAGGCGCTCTGGCCGCGCGTGGCGGCGGACGCGAAGCTCGCGCACATCTACGCGGACATCGAGATTCCCGTGGCCGGCGTGCTGCTCGTCATGGAGAGGAACGGCGTGCTGATCGACGCGGGCCTGCTCGCGGCTCAGGGAAGCGAGCTGGGCACCAAGATGATGGCGCTCGAAGCCCGGGCGCACGAGCTTGCCGGGCAGCCCTTCAACCTCGCGAGCCCCAAGCAGTTGGGCGAGATCCTCTTCGAGCGCCTGAAGCTGCCGGTGGTGAAGAAGACGCCCTCGGGCGCGCCTTCCACGGACGAGGAGGTGCTGGAGAAGCTGGCACTCGATCACCCGCTGCCCAGGGCGCTGCTCGAGCACCGCGGGCTCGCGAAGTTGAAGAGCACCTACACCGACAAGCTGCCGCGCATGGTGAATGCCCGCACCGGCCGCGTGCACACCAACTACGCGCAGGCCGTCGCGGTGACGGGGCGCCTGTCCTCCACCGACCCGAACCTGCAGAACATCCCGGTGCGCACGCCGGAGGGCCGCCGCATCCGCGAAGCGTTCATCGCGCCGCCGGGGTCGAAGATCGTGTCCGCGGACTACTCGCAGATCGAGCTGCGCATCATGGCGCACCTCTCCGGGGACAGGAGCCTCATCGACGCCTTCGCGGCGGGCGAGGACATCCACCGCCATACGGCAGCGGAAGTGTTCGGCGTCGCGCTGGACGAGGTTTCGAGCGAGCAGCGCCGCTATGCCAAGGTGATCAACTTCGGACTGATCTACGGCATGAGCGCCTTCGGCCTCGCGGGCAACCTCGGCATCGAGCGTGCGGCGGCGCAAAGCTACATGGACAGGTACTTCGCGCGTTACCCGGGAGTGGCCGCGTACATGGAGCGCACGCGGGCCGAGGCGAAGGAGCGCGGCTACGTGGAGACCGTCTTCGGCCGCCGCCTGTGGCTGCCCGACATCGCCTCGGCCAACCAGGCGCGGCGCCAGGGTGCGGAGCGGCAGGCCATCAACGCGCCCATGCAGGGCACCGCGGCCGACCTCATCAAGCTCGCCATGATCGCGGTGCAGGGCTGGCTCGAGGCGGAGAAGCTCGCCACGAAGTTGATCATGCAGGTGCACGATGAACTCGTGCTCGAAGCGCCGGAAGAAGAGCTGCCTCGCGTCAAGCCGCAGGTCGAGAAGCTGATGACGGCCGTGGCGCAGCTCGCCGTGCCCCTCGTCGTCGAGGCGGGCGTCGGCGAGAACTGGGAAAAGGCGCACTGATGAACCCGGTTCGTCTTCTGATATCATGATGCATCAAGATGCCGGGAGGTGCGGGCCATGGCCGTCACGCTGCAGAAGTTCGCCACGCAAGCGGACCCGTTGGTCCTCGGGGAAGTGCGCACGATCGCCGCGCGGGAGGGCAAGCAGCTGCAAGCCGTCATCGACGAGGCGCTTCGCGACTTCATCGAAAAGCGCAAGCGGGGAAGGCCCCGCCCCGAGGTCCTGACGGCGCTGGGCGAGAGCCTCGCGGAGTATGACGCGCTGTACCGCGAACTCGCCAAGTGACGGTCTATCTCACGCCGCTCGAGGCGATGCTGATGCATCGCGTGCTGATCGAGCGGCACGGCGGCGCGCACGGCCTGCGCGACGCGGGCGCCCTGGAGGCGGCCCTTTTCCGGCCGCAGAGCGGCTACTACGGCGATCGCATCGCCGAGGCGGCGGCCCTGTTCGAGAGCCTGGCGATGAATCATCCCTTCGTGGATGGCAACAAGCGGGTGGCCTATGCCTGCGTCGACGTCTTCCTGCGGGTGAACGGCCACCGGATCGATGCGAAGCCGATGGCCATTCACCGCTGGATGATCGGCCACCTCGAAAAGGGCACCTTCAACGTGGCCACGATCGAGCCGTGGCTGCGCAAGCATGCGCGGCCAGTCTGAGCGTCCCCCTTCCGTGATGGCGATGAACGTCCCCGAGATTCCGCGGAATGCCCATGATCCCGGTCGTGCGATTGCCGATGCCATCATCGAGCTGGGACGCGGCAACCTCGTCGCCTTCCCCACCGAGACGGTCTACGGCCTGGGTGGCGACGCGGCCAATCCGGAAGCGGTGGCGAAGATCTTCGCGCTGAAGGGACGTCCCGCCGACCACCCGCTCATCGTGCACCTGGCCTCGGTCCTCGCCCTCGACGACTGGGCACGCGACATTCCCGATGACGCCCGCGCGCTCGCGGCGGCGTTCTGGCCCGGACCGCTGACGCTGATCCTGCGCAAGGCGCCGCAGGTCCTGCCGATCGTCACCGGTGGGCAGGAGAGCGTCGGCCTGCGCTGTCCCTCGCACCCGGTGGCGCAGTCGCTCCTGCGCGGCTTCGCGCGCAACGGCAGCGGCGGCGTCGCAGCACCGTCGGCCAACCGCTTCGGCCATGTGAGCCCGACGACCGCGCAGCACGTGCGCGACGAATTCGGCCCCGGGCTCCCGGTCATCGACGGCGGTGCCTGCGAGGTCGGGCTGGAGTCGACCATCATCGACCTGTCGCGCGGCGCTCCGGTCCTGCTGCGACCCGGCGCGATCACGCGCGAACAGATCGCGGCCGTCCTTGGCGCGGCACCACGCGACCGCGATGCGGACGCGCCGCGGGCGTCGGGCACGCTGGCGGCGCACTACGCACCCGGCACGCCGCTGCGCCTGGTTGCTGGCGCCGCGCTCGACGGCGCGCTTGCCGGGGCGGGCCGCTGCGCCGTGCTGGCCTTCCGCAAGAACATGCCCTGCGCCGCCGCGTTCATCGCGGCCCCCGCGGATCCGATGCGCTACGCGCACGACCTCTACGCCAACCTGCGCGCCCTCGATGCCGCGGGTGCCGAGGCGATACTTGTCGAATCCCCACCGGATACCCCGGCATGGGAGGCCGTCAACGATCGGCTGGCACGGGCGGCGGCGGGCGCGCAGGCGATCGACGACGAACCCTGAAACTTGCGGGATGACATGCGGAGAAAATCGATGAAGCGAATCCTGGTAACGATGGTGGCTGTAGCGGCGGCAGCGGTGCTTTCCGGCTGCGCGCCGATGTTCACGCAAAGCCCCGGCGAGGGGTTGAGCCCCGTGAATGCCGTCGCCGACGGCGAGGACAGGCATCTCATCCTCTTCGGCCACGATGTGGTGAGCTATTTCACGGCCGGCCGGCACCAGATGGGCAGCCCCGCGCACAGGAGCGTGCACAAGGGGGTCACGTTCCGTTTCGCGAGCGCGGAGAACAAGAAGCTCTTCGACGCCTCGCCCGGCAAATACTTGCCGCAGTACGGCGGCTACTGCGCCAACGGCATCGTCTACGGCATTCCCTGGGGCGGCGACGCCGACACCTGGCGGATCATTGACGGCAAGCTCTACATCTTCGGCGGGGCCGGCTCGCGCGACGCGTTCCTGGTCGATACCGCGAGGAACCTGGCGCTGGCCGAGAAGTACTGGAACGAGGAGGTCAACGGCGCAAACGCGTTCTGGCAGCGCGCGAAGCGGCTGGTCCTGCGCGTGCCGCACTACAAGAGCGGCGAGGAGCTCGCGCAGGAAGTCGCGCGCGCCAAGGCGGCGGCGAAGTAACGGGCCTTCGGGAAGGGCGGCCGGGTCGCGGTCTACTCGACCACGGGAAGCTTCGCGAGCAGCCCCGCGTAGCGTGCGTTGTCGAACTCGCGCCCCGCGGCCATCATCGCCTGCATCTCGTTGCGCACCACCGCGGAGATGAGCTGCATGGCCTCGCCGCGCGCGTGCCCGGCCGCCATGAGGCGCTCCAGGGTGGCCTTGGCCTCGGGCGGGTCTCCGGTCTCCAGCTGGTTCACGACGACTTCCATGAAGACGTCCCGGACGGTCCTGTCGTTCATGAGGCTCTCCCAGTGACTGCAGACGCCCTCATTCTGCTACCGACCGGGGGGTTACGTCATGCCCGGCGTCGCGAGCCGTTCGGCGCGGGCGATGGCCCGGACGAGGTCGCCGCGGCGCGGATCGTCGGCGTCCAGGCCGTCGAGCAGCAGGCGCCACTGGCGCGTGGCGCCCGCGTAGTCACCGCGCTCGATGGCGAGGCTGCCGGCCATCTCGAGTGCGCGCGGGTGCGCGGCATCCAGCTCCAGCGCGCGCGCGATGAACTGCGCGGGCTTGCCCGCGAGCCGGCCTCCCTGCGCGAGCGCCGTGGCGTCGGCGTAGTCGCACCAGATGCCGGGGTCGAGGGCCACCTTGCGATCCGCCACCGCGCGCGCGAACGCGGCCTCCGACTCCGGGAAGCGATCCAGCGCCAGCTCCAGCCGGGCCAGTAGCGCCCAGGCCCTGGCGTCGCGCGGATTGTCCGCGAGGTGCCGCGCGAGCTGGTTGCGGAAGGCGGGTGCCTGATCCGCGCCGAGCGGCCCGGCGAAATCCTGGAATGCCCGCGCGCTCGCGATGGCCTGCGGCTCGCCGATCGCGCTGTACAGGGCGTAGGCCGCCAGCGGCATCGCGATCGCGGCGATGATCGCCGCAAGCGCTGCCGGACGCCGTGTCGCCGGCGCCGCGACTTCATCCAGTTCCTCGAGGGCCCGGCTCGCGAGTTCGTCGCGTGCCGATTGCTGCTCGTCCGGCGGGATCAATCCCGCCGCACGGTCGCGTTCCATCTCGGCCCACGCGGCCCGCAGCGCCGCGAGGTTGGCCTCGCGCGGGTCCGCCCACCGGGCGGCCCCCTGCGGGAAGACGAGCCGCGCGAGGACGAAGCCCACCGCGACGACCGTCATCCCGAGGGCGACGAGCCAGAAGACGGGCATCGGCTACGACCTTACTTAGGCGCCGCCGCAGCCGGTGCCGCGACCGCCACCGTGCGTTTCTTCGCCATCGCGTCCTCGAGGATCTTGATGGCGTCCTGCGAGATCACCATGCCCTTGTTGATCGAGTCGTCGGCGAGCTTCGGGTTGTGGAAGTAGGAGCCGTTGGAGGCGGTCCAGAATTCCCAGTGCACGTGCGCCTCGTAGTGCTTCTCGCGCACCACGTTCAGGGTCGGCTCGTCGACGCCGAGATTCTTCGCCTCCTCGAACTTGTCGATCATGCGCGTGAGCCAGTACTCGGCCTTGCGCAGCTTCCCCTGGTAGCGGTTCTTGAGGGAGTCGACCGTATAGACCGCCTGCTGCTTGTTCCAGGTCTTGTGGCACCCCAGGCATGCCTCCTGGATGTATTCCTTCGGGCTGGTCTGCCAGTGCGAGGTGTAGGTCTTGCCGGTCTTGGCATCCTTCGCCTTCGGCATGTGGCAGGTGTGGCACATCGCACCTTCCTTGTCGTGCACCGAGCCGTAGTACACCTCGACGTCCGGGTGCTGCGCCTTCCACAGCATGGCGCCGGTGATGGCGTGCTTGAAGTCGCGGAACTTGAGGTCGCGGTAGTGCTGCGCGAGGTCGTTCACTTCCTTGAACGGGAAATGGTTGGTGCGCTGGTCGGCCATGGTGACGGGCTTGCCGGCGACCGGGTCGGTGCCCGGGTTGCAGTTGTACTCGACGTGGCACTGGCCGCACTGCAGCTTGGAGTCGTACTTGTCGAGGATGGCGATCTTGCGGGTGTAGCCGCGCTGGCCGAGGTCCTTCACGTCGACCTTGCCGGCCTTCGGGTCCTTGTGCCACAGCGTGTCCTTCTCGGGGCGGGTGAGCGCCTGGATGAGGCCGTCGCGGATGATGCGCGGCTGCGCGCCGTGCGGGTCGTGGCAGAAGATGCAGTTGAGGGAATGGTTCACGTCCTTCACGAACTCGTTCACCTTGGAGGTGCGGCTCCACTTGGCCTTGGGATCCGGGTCGCCGAGATAGGCCCAGTCGAGGATGTGGTCGGCGGTCTTGCAGCTCATGCACACCGGGTTGGCCGCGGCCGCCGTGCCGGGCCGGAAGGTCTTGTGCGGCTCGCCCGGATACTTGTCGACCAGCACGTCCCAGATCTTGAAGTTGCCGCCCTCGCGCGCGAGGTCCGCCCAGCCGTACTTGTTCTCGAAGCGGCCGCCGAAGGCGCGGTCG
>CAZOIB010000353.1:0-10319 GCA_964579785.1 uncultured Lysobacter sp.
CTGGGTGTTGCCCACCTCGTAGTTGGTGCGCAGGTCCTTGATGCGTGACTGGTCCAGCACGTAGGAGCGGATCTGGTGGCCCCAGCCGATGTCGGTCTTGGTGTCCTCCAGCTCCTGCTTCTTCTCGTTCCTCTTGCGCAGTTCCAGCTCGTAGAGCTTCGCCTTCAGCATCGCCATCGCCTCGGCGCGGTTCCTGTGCTGCGAGCGGTCGTTCTGCGAGGAGACCACGGTGTTGGTCGGCAGGTGCGTGATGCGCACGGCGGAGTCCGTCTTGTTCACGTGCTGGCCGCCGGCACCGGATGCGCGGTAGGTGTCGATGCGCAGGTCGGCCGGGTTGATCTCGATCTCGATCGAGTCGTCGACCTCGGGGTAGACGAAGACGCTGGCGAAGGACGTATGGCGGCGCGCGTTGGAGTCGAAGGGGGACTTCCTGACCAGCCGGTGGATGCCGGTTTCGGTGCGCAGGTAGCCATAGGCGTAAGGGCCGTTCACCTTGAGCGAGGCGCTCTTGAGCCCCGCCACCTCGCCATCGGACTCCTCGAGTACCTCGACCTTGTAGCCCTTCTTGTCGCAGTACTTGAGGTACATGCGCAGGAGCATCTGCGTCCAGTCCTGCGCCTCGGTGCCGCCCTGGCCCGCGTTGATGTCCACGAAGCAGTTGTTGGGGTCCATCGGGTGCGAGAACATGCGCCGGAACTCGAGCCCGGCGACCAGCTTCTCGAGCGCCTTCGTGTCGGAGCGGACCGCGACGAGCGTCGCGTCGTCGCCTTCGCCCTTGGCGAGCGCGAAGAGATCCCCCGAGTCCTTCAGTCCCGACTCGATCTGCTCGATCACGTTGACGATGCCCTCGAGGGCGGCGCGCTCCCTGCCGAGTTCCTGCGCCCGGGTGGCGTCGTCCCAGACCTTGGGGTCCTCGAGGATCCTGCTGACTTCGGCTAGGCGCGTCTTCCGCGAGTCGAAGTCAAAGATACCTCCGCAGTTCGGCCGTGCGGGCGGCCAGGTCCTGGAGGGAATTCTCGATCTGGTTGAGCTGGTCGGCTTCCATTGCGGCGGCTTTCGGTAAACCGGAAATTATACAGGCTGCGGTGTCCGTCACGGCAGGGATGGCGACCAATTCTCGATGATGAGCTGCAGGGACTCGGTGCCGTTCCACTCGTTCACGTCGAGGCGGAAGACGGCATCGATCGCGGACGGAAACGGGCCCGCTTCGCCGAAGCGCATCGCGACGAACCGGCGCCCGTCGCGGCCTAGCGTGAGGCGCGTGTGCCTGCCGCCGACGACTCGCTGCCCTTCGACGGCGAAGCGCCCGGCGAAGCGCGGCTCGGGAAAGCCCTGTCCCCAGACGTGGCGGCGCAGCTCGGCCGCAAAGTCGAAGCTGAGGTCGTCGCGGGCGAGTTCGCCGTCGGTCTCGATGCACTGCGCGAGGTCGGCAGGCGTCAGCAGCTCGCGTGCGACCGACTCGAACAGCGCCGCGAAATCCTCGAGGCACCCCGGGTGGAGGGTCGCTCCCGCCGCCGCGGCGTGGCCGCCGAAGCGCTCGATCACGCCGGGGGCGCGTTTCGCCACGAGATCGAGCGCATCGCGCAGGTGCAGGCCCGGGATCGCGCGCCCGGAACCCTTGAGGGCGCCCGCCGCGTCCGCGGCGAAGGCGAACACCGGCCGGTGGTAGCGGTCCTTGAGCCGGGAAGCGAGCAGCCCCACGACGCCGGCGTGCCACTCCGGCCGGTGCACGGTGAGCGAGTAGCCTTCGCCGGGATCGAGGCCGGCGAGCATGGCGAGCGCCGACTCCTGCATGCCTGCCTCGATCTCGCGCCGTTCGCGGTTGAGCCGGTCGAGTTCCCCGGCCAGGCGGGTCGCGGTGCCGGGATCGTCGCTGGCGAGGCACTCGATGCCGACCGCCATGTCCTCGAGCCTGCCGGCGGCGTTGAGCCGCGGACCGACCACGTAGCCCAGGTCGTAGGTCGTGGCGCGGCGATGTTCGCGCCCGGCCACGCGCAGGAGCGCCTGGATCCCTGCGCAGGCCTCGCCCGCGCGGAGGCGAGCGAGCCCCTGCGCGACGAGGATGCGGTTGTTGGCATCGAGCTTCACGACGTCGGCCACCGTTCCCAGCGCCACCAGGTCGAGGAGCGATGCGAGGTTGGGCTCCGCGCCCCCGGCGAATGCTCCGCGCCGGCGCAGCTCCGCACGCAGCGCCAGCATCACGTAGAAGATCACGCCCACGCCGGCGAGGCTCTTGCTCGGAAAGTCGCACCCCGCCTGGTTGGGATTGACGATGCAGGCCGCTTCGGGGAGCTCGGCGCCGGGCAGGTGGTGGTCGGTGACGAGCACGCGCATGCCGAGGCGGTTGGCTTCCGCCACGCCCTCGACCGAGGCGATGCCGTTGTCGACCGTCACGAGGAGTCCGGGCGCGCGTTCGGCGGCGAGCCGCACGATCTCGGGCGTGAGCCCGTAGCCGAAGCGGAAGCGGTCGGGAACCAGGAAGCCGACGCTGGCCCCCATCGACCGCAGGGCGCGCAGGCCCACCGCGCAGGCGGTCGCACCGTCGGCATCGTAGTCGGCCACGATGAGGATGCGCGTGCCCCGGGCGATCGCGTCGGCGAGCAGCGTCGCTGCCTCGCCTGCATTGCGGAGTCGATCCGGGGCGACGAGTCCGGGCAGGGAGGCCGCCAGTTCCGCGGCATCGCGCACGCCGCGGGCGGCGAACAGGCCGGCCATGCGGGCGTCCACGCCGCCGGCAATCAGCCGCGCGCGCGCTTCCTCGTCGATGGCCCTGGCGACGATCTCAGGCATGGTCCGCCAGCGGTCGCGACCGGCGCAGGAAGCGCCAGCGGGCGCGCGGGGCGATAGCGAACACCGCGCTGTCGCGCTCGGCAGGCAGCACGATGCGCACGTGTCCGTGGGCAGCAAGCATTTCCCCGAGCCGCGAGAACCAGTCGCGATCCAGTGCGCGGGCTGCCGCCAGCCATTCGTCGGCGTCGCCGCGCCGTAGCGGGCCGCGCAGTCCTTCCAGCACGACGAGGCAGCCGGCTGGTGAGCGGGCCGGAAGTCCTGCCGGCCCATCGGGCAGCGCGTGCAGCGCGCAGTCGCCGGCGAGGGCAAGGCCGCGGGCCAGCGGATCCGCCGCCACGACGCTCGCAAACGGTCGCGGCAGACCCGCCGGAAGCGTTCCCGCGCCCCAGAACCACACGCCATTGAGGGTCGGGCGCCCTGCGGCTTCGCGTTCGGCGTTGAAGGGCAGGCCAGCCAGCAGCATCTGCGCCTCGCTGAAGAGCGAGGGCCAGGCGAGGCGGCTGCCGGATCCGGGCAGCATGCCGAAGGGATTGCGCCCGACCGCAACGTCGAGCGGCACGGTGCGCGGTGCCTCCCCGGGCGGGACGCGGACGTACCACCGCTCGCCTGCGGGGGCGACGAACGCCAGCCCGTCGCGGGCGAAGAAGCCGTTGAGCGCGGCCAGGGCGGTGTCGGTCTCCTCCCGGGTCAGCGCCAGCACGCTGGCGTCGTGCAGCACGAGGGCGTTGCGGTCGAGGCGCTGGTGCACGGGGTCGGCGCGCATCCAGTCACCCTCGCGCGGGCCGCCGTCGGCCGCGAGCGTGAGTGCGGCGATCGGGGCATCCGCACCGAGACCCCATTGCCGCAGCAGCCAGGCAGTGCCGGTTCCCGCGACGCGCTCCACGTCCGCGCGCGCGAGCCACTTCTCGAGCTGCGGCAAGCGCACGGCGCGCAGCGGCGCGGGCGCGTCGGCAGGCGGGAGCAGGTCGGGGACGAGCAGGGTGAGCGGCATGGCGGGCAAGCGTGGATAATAAACGGGTCCTTCCTCCCTTCTCATCTCCCGGTCCTTCTTCTTGCAGCCTTTCGAGATTTTCGTCGGCCTACGCTACACGCGCGCCAAGCGCCGCAACCACTTCATCTCCTTCATTTCGCTGGTGTCGATGCTCGGGATCGCTCTGGGCATCGCCGCGCTGATCACGGTGATGTCGGTCATGAACGGCTTCGAGCGCGAGGTGCGCGCGCGCATCCTCGGTGTCGCCTCCCACGTGCAGGTGCTGGGATTGCAGGGCGGCATTCGGGACTGGCGCCAGGTCGCGAGCGTGGCGAAGGCGAATCCGGCCGTGGTGGCGGCCGCCCCGTTCGTGTCCGCCCAGGGACTGCTCTCGTCCGGGGCACAGGTGCAGGGAGTCCTCGTGCGCGGCGTCGTGCCGGAGTTCGAGGAACAGGTGGCCGACATCGGCAGGCACATGCGCGGCGGGAAGCTCGCGGACCTGCGTCCCGGCGAGTTCGGGGTCGTCCTCGGCACCGACCTGGCGCGGGCATTGCGCGTGCAGCTGGGCGAACGGGTCACGCTCATCGCGCCACAGGGGCAGGTGACGCCCGCGGGACTGGTGCCGCGGCTCAAGCAGTTCCGCGTCATCGGCATCTTCAACGTCGGCCACTACGAGTACGACTCGGGGCTCGCTCTCGTGCGCATGGAGGACGCCCAGGCGCTCTACCGGCTGGGCGAGGCGGCGAGCGGCGTGCGCCTGAAGCTCGCGGACCTCTACCAGGCGCCGCGCGTGGCGCGCGAGCTCGCGAAGACGATCGCGGGCGACGTGTACCTGAGCGACTGGACGCAGCAGAACGCCAACTACTTCCGCGCCATCCAGATCGAGAAGCGCATGATGTTCATCATCCTCACGCTCATCATCGCCGTGGCGGCCTTCAACCTCGTCTCGACGCTGGTGATGGTGGTGACCGACAAGCACCCCGACATCGCGATCCTGCGCACCCTCGGGGCGTCGCCCGCCGCGATCATGAAGATCTTCATGGTGCAGGGGACGCTGATCGGCGTGATCGGCACGGGCCTCGGCGTGCTGCTCGGCGTGCTCCTGTCGCTCAATATCGACGTCGTGGTTCCCTTCGTCGAGCGCACCTTCGATTTCCAGATCCTCTCGCGCGAGGTTTACTACATCAGCGAGCTGCCCTCCGAGCTCGTGTGGCGCGACGTGTGGACCGTCGCCGTCGTGGCGCTGGGACTCTCGTTCGCGGCGACGCTGTACCCGAGCTGGCGTGCGGCACGGGTCAACCCCGCGGAGGCGCTGCGCTATGAGTAGCGGGGCGCAGGCAGTCCTTTCCTGCACGGGGCTCGCCAAGACCTTCGGGCTGGGCGAGGTGGCGGTGCCGGTGCTCAAGGGCGTCGACTTCGCGGTGCAACCGGGCGAGACGATCGCGATCGTGGGCGCCTCGGGTTCCGGCAAGAGCACGCTCCTGCACCTGCTGGGCGGGCTCGACCGACCCACGGCCGGCAGCGTGCAGCTCGCAGGCAAGGACATGGCGGCGCTGGACGCCAAGGCGCAGGGAGAGCTGCGCAACGTCGCGCTCGGCTTCGTCTACCAGTTCCACCACCTGCTGCCGGAGTTCACGGCGCTCGAGAACGTCGCCATGCCGCTGGCGATCCGCGGGCTCGAGTCCGCCGAGGCAAAGGCGCGGGCTTCCGCGATGCTCGGGGAGGTCGGGCTCGCCCACCGCCTCGCGCACCGGCCGGGCGAGCTATCCGGCGGCGAGCGCCAGCGCGTGGCGGTCGCGCGCGCTCTCGTCACGCAGCCTTCCTGCGTGCTGGCCGACGAGCCCACGGGCAATCTCGACCGCGCGACGGCCGGGCATGTCTTCGACCTGATCCTGGAGCTCAATGCCAGGCACGGGGCCGCGTTCGTCATGGTCACGCATGACCCGGAGCTGGCCGCCCGCATGGGCCGGCGGCTGCGGATCGCGGACGGGAAGCTCGCGGACGACTGAAGCGGCGCGCTAGAATTCGCCTCTGGAGCCGGGGAGCGTCATGCACGACTACTACCAGCTGCTGGGCGTGGCGCGCAACGCCAGCCCGCAGGTGATCAAGATCGCCTTCGAGGGCAAGCTCAAGTCGCTGGCCGATCCCGCCTATGCCGCCGCCCCGGAAGTCAAGCGCAGCGAGGAACGGCTGCTCCGCGACGCCTACGTGACGCTGTCGGTGCCGGCCAAGCGCGGACCCTACGACGCGAAGCTCGCGGCGGCGGAGGAAGCCGGCGCGGAGTCGGCGGGCAGCCGTCCGCACTGGCTGTGGCCATCGCTCGCGGTCGCCGCCCTGGTGGCGGTGATAGCAGGAGCCTACTGGGTCGATTACTCCAAGGAGCAGGAGCGCCTGCGCATCGAGGCGCAGAAGGTCGAGCTGCAGCGCGAGACCGCGCGCCGCAAGGCCGAGCAGGACGCCGAGCGCCTGAAACTTCAGCAGGCGCGCCAGGAGGAGGCGATACGGCGGTCCCGCGCCCACGAGGAACAGGTCTGGATGCAGCGCGACCGCGCCGAGTGGGAACGCCAGCGCCGCGTCGAGGAGTCGCGCGCCCAGCAGAACGAGTACAGCCGCCAGCAGAAGGAAAGGCGCGAACGCGACGAAGGGCTGCGCGAGGAGGAACGGCTGCGGCGCGCGCAGGAGGACCGCCGCCGGCAGGCGCTCTACGAGGTGGAGCGCCAGAAGGAGTACCTGCGCCAGCGCGAGGCCGAGGAGGAGCGCGCGCGCGCGGCCCGGCACGAACGGGCGCAGCAGGAGGCCCGCGAGCGCGAATACCGGCGCCAGATCGAGGAACGCCAGCAACGCCTGCAGCAACAGCGCTAGTACTCCACCGGCACCGGGTCGAGCGAGCGCCACAGGTACCACGTCGCCACCGAACTCCACGGCTGCCAGGGTGCGGCGATGCGGCGCATGTCGTCCCGGGTGAGTTCCCCGCCCGCGTTGTAGTGACGTTCCATCGCGCGCTGCAGGCCGAGGTCGCCCACCGGCAGCACGTCCGGGCGCATGAGGTGGAAGATCAGGAACATCTCCACGCTCCAGCGCCCGATGCCCTTCACCTGCACGAGGTCGGCGATGACGGCCTCGTCCGCCATCCGCGTCCAGCGCCGCGGCTTGAGCGTCCCGTCGTGGAACCGGCCCGCGAGGTCCTTGAGGTACGCCACCTTCATGCGCGAGAGCCCCGCGGCCCGCATGGCCTCCTCCTCGAGGGCGACGACGGCCGCCGGCGCGACTTCGCCCAGCGCCGCCTCGAAGCGATCCCACACGGCCTGCGCGGCCTTCACCGAGATCTGCTGCCCGACGATGGAGCGGGCGAGCGTGGCGAAGGCATCGCCGCGCGTGCGCAGGTTGGCGTCCGGATGCGCGCGGATGAGTCTGCGCAGCACCCGGTCGCGCTTCGCCAGGTGCGCCTTGGCCTCGTCCCAGTAGCCGGGCTTCACGGCGCCGCCCTGACGCGGCGCGCGTGCCGCGTGCGCCAGGCGCGGGCGACGATCGCGCGCCAGGCGATCATGGTGAACGCGTAACCCGCGACCGCCAACGCGGTGCACTGGATCGCCAGGCCCACGAGAAGCGTATTGCCCATCGAGGCGATCCAGGAGAGGAGGCTCGGGAAGGTGGCCTTCAGTCCCGCCCAGGTCCACGGGATGTCCGGCGGCAACGCCAGCGGGGAAGCGTCGCCAGTCACCAGGCGGCCGACGTTGTAGGCGAGGATGTAGAGGGGAACGAAGGTGAAGGGGTTGGTGTAGAGGGTCGTGAATACCGCCGCCGGAATGTTGGCGCGCAGCGGGATGGCGATCAACGCAGCCGCCAGCATCTGCACGGGCCCCGGGATGAGGCCCGTCACCAGGCCGATGGCGACACCGAGTGCGACCGCGCGGCGGTGCAGGTGCCAGAGGCGGGGATGCGAGAGCACAGGCGCGCACCACTGCAGCCAGCGGTGGTCGCGGATGCTTTCGGGGGAGGGAAGGTGGTTCCTGAGCTTTCGCCGGATCATGCGCTCGCGGGGGCGGAACAATTACAGATGTAACGGATGTCCTGGTTCATTCTGCGCATTGTGCGTGCCGAAGTCACTCGATGGTTACTCCTTGACCTGAGTCAACCCGAAACGAGAGCCGGATTTCAGAATTTCATCAGGGCCAATGGATCGCGAGGCCGAGATGAAGACGAGACAACTGCTGTTCATGTGCCTGCTCGCCACCGTCGCAGTGGGATTGGCAGTTCAGGCACAGGAACCGGTGCCATCGCTCAAGGGCAAGCCTACAGCGGATGAAATCGCCCGTGCGCTGGCCAGGCCGGCCGAGGAGCCGGCGATGCGCACGCGCGGAATCGTTCTCAATCCTCCCGGCGGGGCACAGCCGGCGGCGGCGCCTTCGGGCAAGCGTGCGATAGACCTCGAGGTCCTATTCGAGTTCGACTCGTCGCGGCTCACGGCGGATGGGCGGGATGTGCTGGATGCCCTGGGCGGGGCCCTCGCGTCGAAGGAACTGGCCGACGTGCGCCGCGTGCAGCTCGAGGGCCACACCGACGCCAAGGGCAGCGACGCCTACAACGAGTCGCTGTCGCTGCTGCGCGCGCAGTCGGCGCGCCAGTACCTGATCCAGAAGCACAGGATCGCGCCGGCCAAGCTCCAGGCGCAGGGAAAGGGCAAGTCCGAGCTCGCGGACCCCCGCGACCCCTACAGCGCCGCCAACCGGCGCGTGCGCGTCATCGTCGAAGGGCAATCCTAGGATCGAGCAGGACACTCGAACGGGAAGAGCACAAGGAGAAATCATGAAAACGAACGGCATGAAACTCATCGCGTTGCTGGTCACCGCGCTCTTCGCCGCCGGCGCCCAGGCCCAGGCGAGCAGCAAGGTCGAGGTGGACAAGGTCGAGCAGCAGCAGACCGGCCAGGACAACAAGCAGTACATGGACCTCGGCAACGTGCAGAAGGGCGGCAGGTCGGATGTGAAGGCGGGAACGGTCACGCAGAAGCAGCTGGGTGGCCAGACCAACACGCAGAAGATGGGCGTCGGCAACGTCGCCGGCACGGGATCGTCGAAGGTCACGACCGGCGACATCACCCAGACCCAGATCGGCGGCACGCGCGCCCGGCAGGACATGCAGGTCGGCAATGTCGACGGGTCGGGCAGGTCGAACGTGACCACCGGCAACATCAACCAGACGCAGCAGTACGGCGACCGCAGCGTGCAGGAAATGAAGCTCGGCAACGTCAAGGGGACGGGGACCTCCAACGTCCAGACCGGCGACGTCACGCAATCCCAGACCGGGGCCGACCACGTGCAGAAGATGGGCGTGGGCAACGTGACGGGCGGCGGCACGAGCAACGTCATCACCGGGCCGATCACACAGACGCAGACCGGCACCAAGAACAAGCAGGACCTGCAGGTCGGCAACGTCGTCGGCAGCGGCACTTCCGACGTGACCGTCACCGGCGGCATCACGCAGACACAGGGCGGCAGGGGAAACACGCAGAGCACCAACATCGGCAACGTCAAGTAGCCGCGGACGCCAGGAGGCAGGCATGCGCAACCATCCGTTGCTGGCCGGATTCCTCGCCGGGGTCCTCGTCTGCGGGCTCGCCATCTTCGGCACCGCCGGCGCGCAGTCGCTGGATCTCGACCCGGCCATGTCCGCCAAGGTCGCGAAGGAAAAGGCCAAGGCGCGCGGCACCGAGCAGGGCAAGGGGCCTACCAGTTCGGCCGACAAGACCATCGTGCAGGGCAAGGACGACTGCAGCGTCAACATCGGCAACGTGGATGCATCGAAGTCCGGTCCGGGCAAGATGGCGCCGCGCGACAACACGGTCGTCATCACCGGGCCGGTGATCAACCTGGGCAAGTGCAAGTAGGGGACCGGCGTGCATGCATTCGTAAGCGGTAGCGCGTCCGTCCGCCGCGGCGCGGGCTGGCTCGCCTGTGCAGTCGTCGCCGCGTTCCTCGGGGCCTGCGCCTCGTCGGAGGAAAAGGCGCGGGAAGTGCACAAGGACGTCATGTCCGCCGCGGACCAGGCCAAGGCCGGCCCCAAGGCGGTTCCTTCTCGCAGCTTCACCTCGTTCACGCCCGCATTGCGCTGCATGGACAACCTCATGCTCACCTACGGCGTGAAAGGGGTGAACGCGCTGGTGGAGGACCTGCAGGACGCCACCAAGAAGGTCAATGCCGGCACCCGCGACATGCTCATCTCCTCCGTCTCGGAGATGACGCGGCGCAGCGGCGCCATCCGCCTTGTGACCTACGGGGCGGATTCCGCCAACGTGATCAGCTTCCTCAAGGAGGCGGAACGCAAGACCGCCTACAAGAACCTGCCGGAATACGGCGTGCGCGGCTCCGTCTCGCAGTTGGACGACAACATCGCGCGGCGCTCGGAAAACCTGGGCGTCCAGCTGGGGCCGGTGAGCGGCGGGCGTTCCAACACCGGCTCGGCGCAGATCCTCGCCCTCGACCTCTCCATGATCCGCACCGAGGACATCTCGATGATCCCCGGCGTCACGTCGCGCAATTCCGTCGTGATCTACAAGGAA
>CAZOIB010000354.1:0-3618 GCA_964579785.1 uncultured Lysobacter sp.
CGTCGTGCGGTCGTGGTGGAATTGGTAGACACGCTGTCTTGAGGGGGCAGTGCCGAAAGGCGTGAGAGTTCGAGTCTCTCCGACCGCACCAGTTTCGAGGAAGTCGCCGGGCTTCCGGTAACATCCGGCACGGGTTCCGCGGTCCACAAGGCGCCATGCTGGAAAACTACTTTCCCGTCCTGCTGTTCCTCGCCATCGGATGCGCCGTGGGCATAGGCGCCATCGTGGCGAGCGGCGTGCTGGGCCGCCTCACCGGCGCCCACAATCCCGACCCGGAGAAGCTCACCCCCTACGAGTGCGGCTTCGAGGCCTTCGAGGACGCGCGCATGAAGTTCGACGTGCGCTACTACCTGGTGGCGATCCTCTTCATCCTGTTCGACCTCGAGATCGCCTTCCTCTTCCCCTGGGCGATCGTGCTGCAGGAGATCGGCTGGTTCGGCTACTTCTCGATGATGCTGTTCCTCGCCATCCTCGTGGTCGGCTTCGTCTACGAGTGGAAGAAGGGGGCTCTCGAATGGGAGTGACGCCATGGGTGCGCTGAAGGAAGGCGGCATCTCCGACCAGGGCTTCGTCGTGACCCAGGTCGACAACGTGCTCAACTGGGCGCGCACCGGCTCGCTGTGGCCCATGACCTTCGGGCTGGCCTGCTGCGCGGTCGAGATGATGCATGCCGGAGCGTCCCGTTACGACCTCGACCGCTTCGGCATCGTCTTCCGCCCCAGCCCGCGCCAGTCCGACCTCATGATCGTGGCTGGCACGCTCTGCAACAAGATGGCGCCCGCGCTGCGCCGCGTCTACGACCAGATGGCGGAACCGCGCTGGGTGCTTTCCATGGGCTCGTGCGCCAACGGCGGCGGCTACTACCACTACTCCTACTCCGTCGTGCGCGGCTGCGACCGCATCGTCCCCGTGGATGTCTACGTTCCCGGGTGCCCGCCGACGGCCGAGGCATTGATCTACGGGCTGCTGCAGCTGCAGAACAAGATCAAGCGCACCCACACCATCCGGCGCGCCTGACCTTGGACGAACTCCTGCAATCCCTGCAAGGGGACGTCGGCGCCGCGCTAGGGGAGCGGGTCTCCCGCACGGTCGCCGATCGCGGCGAGCTCACCGTCGAGGTAAAGGCGACCGACCTCGTGGAGGCCGCGCGCATCCTGCGCGACCACGAGTCGCTCGCGTTCACGATCCTCGTCGACCTCTGCGCCAACGACTACGAAGGTTTCGGGGACGCCCCGCCCGCGGGACCCCGCTTCGCCGTGGTCCTGCATCTTCTGTCCATCCGCCACAATCGCCGCCTGCGCGTGAAGGTTTCCTGTCCCGACGACGGCTTTCCGGTGGTCGATTCCCTCATCGACGTGTGGCCGGCCGCCAACTGGTACGAACGCGAGGCGTTCGACCTCTACGGCGTGGTCTTCGAGGGGCACCCGGATCTCCGCCGCATCCTCACCGACTACGGCTTCATGGGGCACCCCTTCCGCAAGGACTTCCCCATCTCCGGCCACGTCGAGATGCGCTACGACCCGGTGCAGAAGAGGGTCGTCTACCAGCCGGTCACCATCGAGCCGCGCGAGATCGTGCCCCGCGTCATCCGCGAGGATTCCTACGGGACGGGCAAGAGCTGATGGCCGAGATCAAGAACTACACGATGAATTTCGGGCCGCAACATCCGGCGGCGCACGGCGTGCTGCGCCTGGTGCTTGAGCTCGACGGCGAAGTTGTGCAGCGTGCCGATCCGCATATCGGGCTGCTGCACCGCGGCACGGAAAAGCTCGCCGAGACGCGCACCTACCTGCAGAGCGTGCCGTACATGGACCGCCTCGACTACGTGTCGATGATGGCCAACGAGCACGCCTACGTGATGGCGATCGAGAAGCTCGTCGGCGTCACGGTTCCGGAACGCGCGCAGTACATCCGCGTGATGTTCGACGAGATCACGCGCATTCTCAACCACCTGCTGTGGATCGGCTCGCACGCGCTCGACGTGGGCGCGATGACGGTGTTCCTCTACGCCTTCCGCGAGCGCGAGGATCTCTTCGACATGTACGAGGCGGTGTCCGGCGCGCGCATGCACGCGGCCTACTACCGCCCGGGCGGCGTCTACCGGGATCTTCCCGAGCGCATGCCGCAGTACCAGTCGACGAACCAGAGGAGCGCTGCGGAGATCGTGCGCCTGAACGAGAACCGCCAGG
Source organism: uncultured Lysobacter sp. (assembly GCA_964579785.1). Classification (GTDB taxonomy): domain Bacteria; phylum Pseudomonadota; class Gammaproteobacteria; order Burkholderiales; family Usitatibacteraceae; genus FEB-7. The sequence goes on from CAZOIB010000354.1 coordinate 2,190, forward strand.
GCTCGCTGCTCGACTTCGTCGAGGACTTCACCAGCCGCTTCCCGGCCTACGTCGACGACTACGAGACGTTGCTGACGGAAAACCGCATCTGGAAGCAGCGCACCGTGGGCATCGGCGTGGTCACGCCGGAGCGCGCGCAGGCGCTCGGCTTCACCGGCCCGATGCTGCGCGGCTCCGGCATCGCCTGGGACCTGAGGAAGAAGCAGCCCTACGAGGTCTACGACCGGATGGACTTCGACATCCCGGTCGGCACCCATGGCGACTGCTACGACCGGTACCTGGTACGCGTGCAGGAGATGCGCGAGTCCAACCGCATCATCCGGCAGTGCATCGCCTGGCTGCGCGGCAACCCCGGGCCCGTCATCACCGCCGACCACAAGGTGGCGCCGCCTTCGCGCGAGGAGATGAAATCCTCGATGGAGGAGCTGATCCACCACTTCAAGCTCTTCACCGAGGGCATGCACGTGCCGCCCGGCGAGGTGTACGCGGCCGTCGAGCATCCCAAGGGCGAGTTCGGCATCTACCTCGTCTCCGACGGGGCCAACAAGCCCTGGCGCCTGAAGATCCGCGCGCCCGGCTTCCCGCACCTCGCGGCCATGGACGAGATGACGCGCGGACACATGATCGCCGACGTCGTGGCGATCATCGGCACGATGGACATCGTATTCGGGGAGATCGACCGGTGAGCGGGCGCGGGAAGTCGGTGATCGACTCGCGGGTGGTCAACATCGACCAGCTCGTGCTCGAGCATTTCGAAAAGGGCGGGAAATTCGCGAGCGACGCCGTGCGCGTCGGGCCGCTGGTGGGCGCGAAGGACCTGGGCTACTCCTACGACGTGGTGCAGCCGGGCAAGATCTCCTGCCCGTTCCACAGCCACCGCGCCGAGGAGGAGATGTTCTTCATCGTGAAGGGCGAGGGCACCCTGCGCTACGGCGCCGCGAGCCGCAAGGTGCGCGCGGGCGACTTCATCTGCTGTCCCGTGGGCGGCCCGGAGACCGCGCACCAGATCATCAACGACTCCGGGGCGGAGCTGGCCTACATCTCGGTGAGCACCATGATGCCCGCGGAGGTCTGCGAATACCCGGACTCCGGGAAGGTCGGCGCGTTTGGCGGCAGCGGCGAGTCGCGCCTGCGCCACATGACGATGGCCGACGCCAAGGTCGACTACTGGAAGGGCGAGGAATGAGCCTGCTTTCCGACGCCTCGCTCAGGCGCATCGCGCGCGAGACCGCCAAGTACCCGGCCGAGCAGAGGCAGTCGGCGGTGATGGCGGCCCTCGCGATCGCGCAGGACGAGCACGGCTGGCTCTCGAACGAGGTGATGGAGGCGGTGGCGAAGGTGCTCGGCATGGCGCCGGTGGCCGTCTACGAGGTGGCCACCTTCTACAACATGTACGACTTGAAGCAGGCCGGCAAGCACAAGGTCACGG
>CAZOIB010000355.1:0-12911 GCA_964579785.1 uncultured Lysobacter sp.
GGACATGCAGGAGGTCGCGCCGCGGCAGCACACGGGCATCGGCAAAGAGCAGCGGCGGGATGAAGAGGAGGAGAAACACCTCCGGATCGACGTGCACCGCCTGCAGCCCCGGCAGGAAGGAGGCGACCGCGCCCACCACCACCAGGAAGATCGGCAACGGCATGCGCGACCAGGGAGCGATCACTCCGCCGACGGCGGTGAGAACGATGACAGGGGCGAGGTCGACGACTTGCATGACGCTGCGGGAGGCGCGCGGAGGGGACATCCATGATGCCGCGACTGCGCCATCGGCGGGTTGCGGCAGCGCAAGACGCAGAAAGGCCCGCCGAAGCGGGCCTTTCCTTGAAGCGGCACCCTCACCCCCTACCCCTTTCCCTTGGGAGAGGGGAGCAGATTCTCCCGCTCCCTTCGGGAGAGGGCCGGGGTGAGGGCGGCGGACTTACATGTCCATGTCGCCCATGCCGCCCATGCCACCCATGCCGCCCATGCCGCCGCCCATGCCGCCGGCCATGCCCTTGTCGTCCTTGGGCAGTTCGGCAACCATCGCGTCGGTCGTGAGCATCAGCGCGGCGACGGACGCCGCGTTCTGCAGGGCGCAGCGCGTGACCTTGGTGGGGTCGAGCACGCCCATCGCCACCATGTCGCCGTACTCGCCGGTCTGGGCGTTGTAGCCGAAGTTGCCCTTGCCCTCGAGGACCTTGTTCACCACGACGCTCGGCTCGTCGCCGGCGTTGCGGGCGATCTCGCGCATCGGCTGCTCGATCGCGCGCAGCACGATCTTGATGCCGGCTTCCTGGTCGGGGTTGTCGCCCTTGACCTTGGCCACCGCGTCCTTGGCACGCAGGAGAGCCACGCCGCCGCCCGGGACGATGCCTTCTTCCACGGCGGCACGCGTCGCGTGCAGCGCGTCTTCGACGCGCGCCTTCTTCTCCTTCATCTCGACTTCGGTCGCCGCACCAACCTTGATCACTGCGACACCGCCGGCGAGCTTCGCCACGCGCTCCTGGAGCTTTTCCTTGTCGTAGTCGCTGGTGGCTTCCTCGATCTGCTTGCGGATCGTGGCCACGCGCGCCTTGATCTGGTCTTCCTTGCCGGCGCCGTCGATGACGGTGGTGTCTTCCTTGCCCACCTCGATGCGCTTGGCCTTGCCCAGGTCCTTGAGCGTGACGTTCTCGATCTTCAGGCCCAGCTCCTCGGCGATGACGGTGCCGCCGGTGAGGATGGCGATGTCTTCCAGCATGGCCTTGCGGCGGTCGCCGAAGCCCGGGGCCTTGACGGCGCAGGTCTTGAGGATGCCGCGCAGGTTGTTCACCACGAGGGTCGCGAGCGCCTCGCCGTCGACATCTTCGGCGACGATGAGGAGGGGCTTGCCGGCCTTGGCGACCTGCTCGAGGATCGGCAGGAGGTCGCGGATGTTGGAGATCTTCTTGTCGTGCAGCAGGACGAACGGATCGTCGAGGATGGCGATCTGGCGGTCCGGGTTGTTGATGAAGTAGGGCGACAGGTAGCCGCGGTCGAACTGCATGCCCTCGACGATGTCGAGCTCGTTGTCGAGCGACTTGCCGTCCTCGACCGTGATCACGCCTTCCTTGGCGACCTTGTCCATCGCGTCCGAGATGATCTTGCCGATGTTCTCGTCGGCGTTGGCCGAGATGGCGCCGACCTGGGCGATTTCCTTGGAGGTGGTGCAGGGCTTGCTGATCTTCTTCAGCTCCTCGACCGTGGCGATGACCGCCTTGTCGATGCCGCGCTTCAGATCCATCGGGTTCATGCCGGCGGCGACGTACTTCATGCCTTCGGTCACGATCGACTGGGCCAGCACGGTGGCGGTGGTGGTGCCGTCGCCGGCCACGTCGGAAGTCTTGGAAGCGACTTCCTTGACCATCTGCGCGCCCATGTTCTCGAACTTGTCCTTCAGCTCGATTTCCTTCGCGACCGACACGCCGTCCTTGGTGACGGTGGGGGCGCCGAAGGAGCGCTCCAGCACGACGTTGCGGCCTTTCGGGCCGAGGGTGACCTTGACCGCATCGGCGAGCACGTTCACGCCGGCGATCATGCGCACGCGCGCGTGTTCCTTGAATTTGACGTCTTTGGCAGCCATGAGTAATTCCTCTCGAATATGTTGGGGGAGGCGATCAGGCCACGACGGCCATGATGTCTTCTTCGCGCATCACGAGCAGTTCCTCGCCGTCGATCTTGACGGTGGTGCCCGAGTATTTGCCGAACAGGATCTTGTCGCCGACCTTCACGTCGACGGGGAAGAGCTTGCCCTCGTCGTTCTTCTTGCCGGGGCCGATGGCCATCACTTCGCCCTGGTCGGGCTTCTCGGCGACGGTGTCGGGGATGACGATGCCGGAAGCGGTTTTCCTCTCTTCTTCCAGGCGCTTGACGATGACGCGGTCATGCAGCGGACGCAGTTTCATTTGTCTACTCCTCGGTTGGTCTGGTCTTGCGGACGGTCTGCCGGGAACGGGGCCCCGGCTGGATTCTGGCGGGATTGGCACTCACCCGCGGCGAGTGCTAATAATAGGGGCTGCGACCGCCAAGTTCAAGAGCCGCGTCCGCGAAAGGCACCCTAAGTGGGCGCTCACAACCCCAGGAGGGGTTGCCCGCACGGGGTATTGCCCTGGGGAGATGAAAGCCGGCTAGATGGGCCAGCCGGCGTTTCGCGCGCGCCGGCGCCCTCACACCACTGGATCTCCGACCCCGTCATGAAGAAACTCATCCTTGCCGCCGCCCTGCTGGCGGCACTTCCCGCCTCCGCCAACGACCCCCAGCTCGACGACGCCCGCAAGGTCGCCGGCGCGCTCCCGCCAAAGTTGCTTGCCGTGCTCGCGGCCGAAATGGAGAAGAGCGGCCCCGAGGGGGCGATCTCCGTGTGCAAGGAAAAGGCGCCGGAACTCGCCAGGGCCGCCTCCCAGGAGTCCGGATGGGCGATCCGTCGCGTCAGCCTGAAGAACCGCAATCCCAAGGCCGTCCCCGATGCCTGGGAGCGCGCAGCGCTGGAGGATTTCGACCGTCGCGCGGCCGCCGGCGAAAAGCCCGTGACGCTCGAAAAGGGCGAAGTCGTCGCCGAGGGCGGCCGGAAGACCTACCGCTACATGAAGGCGCTGCCCACCTTGCCCGCCTGCACCAATTGCCACGGCGACCCCGCGACGATGAAGCCGGCGGTGATCGAAAAGCTGGCCAGCCTCTACCCGCAGGACCGGGCCGTGGGCTACAAGGTCGGCGACATCCGCGGGGCGATCACTCTCAAGAAACCGCTCTGAAGCGAGGTTCCGGCCGGCGCGACCTCAGTCGAGGAGGCGGTCGCTGCGGCCCAACTGGTAGACGACGCGGCGGGAAGTGCCGGGTTTCGTCGGCGTGGCGAGGACCGGGCACGGCGGGTTGCGATAGCCGCCTCGCTCGAGCGTGAGGTCCTCGGCCACCTCCGCCCAGACGCCGCCGCGCACGGGGCGGAACATCCACTGCACGTAACCCGAGCGGCCGGCGGCGTCGATCAGCTCCTCGCCGTCGGGCACCTCGGCCACGATCGGCGGCTGCCCCTCGATGGCGATGGGGAGATTGCCGAATGCGCCCATGCACTCGAGCGACTCCTGCGCGCTGGAGCCGGCGCGGATGAACGGCGGCGCCTCGCGGCGCGCCAGGTCCCACGAGCCCAGTTCCCACGCGACGTCCAGGATGGCGTTCTCCAGCTCCTCGAAGCGGTCCCAGCGATCGTTCACCTGCAGGGCGGAGCTGGGCACCGACTGGTAGGCGACGACATTGGCGTCGGTCACGTCGGCGAGCCGCGTCTCGACGAATCCGTGCCAGTGCAGGGTGAGGACGACGGGCGTGTTGGCGTAGGGCACCGCCGCGATACTCACGCCCACGAGCGGCAGGCGGTTGGCGACCAACTGGGTTTCGATGCAGTCGAGAAGTTGCACGGTCCGGTTCCTCCATCGGGTTCGAAAGGAAAGGCCCACCAAGCGATTGCCACGAGTGCCAAGCAAGTTGCGTGCGCGATGCACTTGTCGCACGGATTTTCGCGGCGGTGTTGCTAGCACTCTGCCGCGGCGGTTGCCAGAGCGGCACGCGGCGGGGAGGCGCTAGAATGGGGGCGCCATCCGGCTGCACGGAATCCATTCCCGATGTCACTGCTGGGCCCCGAAGAAAAACACGAACTCGAGGACCTGATCCTCGCCAAGCTCACGGCGTACTGGAACTCGCACGGCTCGGCGGGACTGCTCGCTTCCGGCGTGAGCCTCGTCGTCGATGGCAACGGTGCAGCGGTGGCCGCCGCACCCGCCTCCGGCGTGCACGTGCTGGCCTCGGTGGAAGTCTGCAAGCTCTTCACCGCGCTCTGCCACATCACCGCCGACGGGCCGGGCATGATGCCGCGCGACGCGCTCGCTTCCCTTGCGCAGGAAGCCGCGACCGCCGTGGCGGCGCAGGTCAATCGCATCGCGCCGGACTAGACAACCCGTTGGACAATCGCGACCTCGTCGAGCGTAGCCGCGCGGCGGTCTGGCACCCGTGCACGCAGATGAAGCTGCATGAGCGCTTCCCCTTGGTGCCGGTGGCGCGCGGGCGTGGTGCATGGCTGGAGGACTGCGACGGCCACCGCTTCGTCGACGGCGTGAGCTCCTGGTGGGTGAACCTGTTCGGCCATTCCCACCCGGCGATCAACGCGGCCATCGCCGACCAGCTCGGCACGCTCGAACACGCGATGCTCGCCGGATTCACGCACGCCCCGGTCGTGGAACTTTCCGAGCGCCTCGCGAAGCTGGCGCCGGGCAGGCTCGGACACGCGTTCTACGCGTCCGACGGGGCCTCCGCCACCGAGATCGCGCTGAAGATGGCCTGCCACTACTGGGCCAACCGCGGCCGGCCGGCCAAGAACCGCATCGTCCATCTCGAGGGCGGCTACCACGGCGAGACGCTGGGCGCGCTCTCGGTCACCGACGTGCCCGCTTTCCGCGCGGCCTACGCCGCGCTGCTGCGCCACAACCTGTTGGCGCCCTTCCCCGTGCGCCGCGCCGGCGGGACGGCGGTGGCGGGCGAAGCGAGCGCAGCAGCAGCGGCCGACGCCCTTGCGTTGCTGCTGCAGGAAAAGGCGGGCGAGATCGCCGCGATCATCCTCGAGCCGATGGTGCAGGGCGCGAGCGGCATGCGCATGTACCACCCGGACTACCTGCGCCGCGCGCGCGAACTGGCGACCGCGCACGACGTGCTCCTCATCGCCGACGAGATCATGACCGGCTTCGGGCGGACGGGAACGATGTTCGCGTGCGAGCACGCCGGCATCGCGCCCGACCTCCTGTGCCTGTCCAAGGGCATCACCGGCGGCTACCTGCCGCTCTCCTGCGTGCTGGCGACGGACGAGGTGTATGCCGCCTTCTACGACGAGTCCCCGGCGCACGCCTTCCTGCACTCGCACTCCTACACCGGCAATCCGCTGGCCTGCCGTGCCGCCTGCGCGGTGCTGGACCTCTTCGCATCCGGCAACGTCCTCGCGTCGAACCGGGTGAACGCCCTGCGCTTCGATGCCATCGCCGCGCCGCTCGCGCAGCACCCCGCCGTGCGCGACTGGCGCCGCCTCGGGATGATCTGGGCGTTCGCGGTCGTCTCGCGGGAGACGGCGTTCCCGCGCCGCGCCTTCGAGATCGCCCTGCAGCACCACGCGCTGCTGCGCCCCATCGGCAACACGGTGTACTTCATGCCGCCCTACGTGGCGGACGACGAGGCCTTCGCCGTTCTCGTCGCGGCCGGCACCGCGATCGCCGACACGCTCGGCGCCCCCGCATGAGGGCGATCGCCGCCGCCCTGCTCCTGGCACCCGCGCTGGCCAGCGCGCAATTGCCCGCGCCCGTGCGCGATGCGCTGGCGCGGGCGGGCGTGCCCGAATCCGCGGTCGGCGTCGTGGTCGAGCCGGTGACGGGCGGCAAGCGCCTCGTCGTCCACAACGGCGCGCGGCCGCTCAACCCCGCCTCCGCGATCAAGCTGGTCACCACCTTCGCCGGGCTCGACCTCCTCGGTCCCGCCTACACCTTCAAGACCGACGTCCTCGTCACCGGGGAAGTGGCCGGCGGCGTCCTCGCCGGAGACCTGGTCCTCAAGGGCGGCGGCGACCCCAAGCTCACCTACGATCGCCTCTGGCAGCTGGTACACCAGCTGCGCGCGCGCGGGTTGCGCGAGATCCGCGGCGACGTGATCCTCGACCGCTCGTTCTTTGCCGCTGCGCCGCACGACCCCGCGAGCTTCGATGGCGAGGCGCGGCGCGCCTACAACGTCGGCCCCGATGCGCTGCTGATCAACTTCAAGGCCATCGATTTCCGCTTCGTTCCCGATGCGGGCGGCGTGCGCGTGGTGGGCGAGCCGGACTTTCCCAACGTGGAGATCGCGAGCCGCGTGAAGCTCGTGCAGGAACCGTGCAACAACTGGCGCAAGGGTCTCAAGCACGAAGTCGAGGAGATGGGGCTCCTCGCGACGGTGGTCTTCACCGGAACCTACTCCGCCGACTGCGGCGAGAAGGCCTGGGCGCTGTCGGTGTTCGACGCCGACCGCTACGCCGAGGCCGCGCTGCGCTGGATCTGGAGCGAGGCCGGCGGACGCATCACGGGCAAGGTGCGCGCCGGCAAGGCGGCGGCGGGCGCCACGCTGTTCCACCGCTTCGAGTCCGAGCCCCTCGCGGCACTGGTGCGCGACATCAACAAGTACTCCAACAACGTGATGGCCCGGCAGCTCTTCCTCACGCTCTCCGCCGAGAAGGCCGGCGTTCCCGGCGAAGACCGCGCCAGCGCACAGGTCGTGCGCGACTGGATGGCGGCGAAGGGCATTGCCGCACCAGGCTTCGCGATCGCGAACGGCTCCGGTCTTTCGCGCACCGACCGCATATCCGCGGAAACGCTGGCAGCCGTGCTGCGCGCAGCCTGGTCGAGCCCGGTGATGCCGGAACTCGTTTCCTCGCTGTCGCTCTTCGCGGTGGATGGCACCTTCAAGTCGCGCAACGGCTCCTTCGCCGGACAGGCGCACCTCAAGGGCGGCACGCTCACGGGCGTGCAGTCGGTCGCCGGCGTGGTGCTCGACGCGAAGGGCGAACGCTGGGTGGTGGTGATGATCGCCAACCACGAGAACGCCAACCGCGCGCAGGGCGCGCTCGACGCGCTGGTCGACTGGGTCTATCGGCGATAGCCGGTTCCGGAGAGCAAGGCGAGCGGGGTGTTCAAGGCAAGCGCCGGAGCCGACGCCATGCTTCGCCTGACGAAGCATGGCGCCGTCGGAGCGCGAAAACTCCCGGCAGCGGCGGACCGAGGCCGCAGGTGATCGGCAATTGCAGGCTGTCGGGTGCTTCCGGATTTGCCATTTCCATTGTTTCGGGACGAATGACAAAGGCAATGCAATTCAATGACTTGCGATCGCCCGCACCTTGCTACCCGGACATGGACGGCGCACCATTTGGCCCATCAACAAACTATTTATTGTTAGACGTCATTAGACGCGTCATCTCGGGGAGGCATCATGATCGAGATTTTTGACGACCGGAGAGACAAGTACGCTAATGACCGGTTTCAAGCATGGCGCCGTAACAACCCGGATGGGTTCTTGCTCAATCCGAAATCCCCTACGAAATACCAACTACACAGTGTCGACTGCCGGCATCTGGGCGACTCCGCGAACACGCGAGATGACTACGACGAATCACTCACCGCGAAACCGAAGGATTGTTCGCTCGGAGTCGAGGAACTCGAGCGCTGGGCGGAGGAACGCGGCGCTGCCGTCATTGGTTACTCGCATTGCATTGAGTACGAGGCGGAATGACGTTTAACAATGCGCTGCAGCGGACCAGCGATCATCGTGGCCGCACCGTGCGCGCATGTATGTGTGCGCGGGCCAGTGCGGAAATGCCGTCGTGCCGGGCCGCTCTGCTAGATCGTTAGATCGCAGCTATGAAGCGCTTCGACAACGTGAGCGCCTGAAATGTACTTCGAACTCATCGGCGAGATCACGCACCTTGAGAAGTTCGCCATTGGTTCATCCATTCGCGAGATCGCCCGGCTGCGTAAGCTCTACGGAAGCGGACGGTGGAGAAAACGCAAGGGCTTCGCTCAGGTGAAACTCGCCGATGGGACAACATGTCGCGCCGAGGTACACTGGTACGAAGCTACCGGCATCGGCCGACGAGAACTCAAGATCAAGCGGCTTATCGACTGAATACTATGGCCTCTAACCCGACGAAGTTTGTGCTTTGCCTCCGGAACAAGGGCTACGAAGCGTCTCTTGAGCCGCTGAAGATCTATCGCCAACTCGCTGACCGTGATGCCGAGAAGCACAAGCTCATGCGGGTCGTCGATGAGTCGGGCGAGGACTACCTCTTTCCCGCGAATTTCTTCAAACCCATTGAGCTTCCCGCACCAATTCGCCGGGCAATACGGGCTGCAATCTAGAAAGGCGCTGGAGCGGTCCGGGGAGCAGCTCGGGCCGTGTCTGCCCGCGGCCAAGGCATCGTGCCCGGCCGCTCATCTCAATCGTTCAGCGTCTGTCGGTGTTGACGATTGAATCGCTGGGGAATTCCACGTTGGCTTGAAGTAGAGGTACGTGATCGCGATCGCACCTGCTTCTATTGCGGGATTCCAATGCAGGACTCGCCTGCCCGCGAATGTCGTGAACTCCGCGCTGCCGACCGAAGCCACCGCTGTTGCCGGGGAAGGCAGTCGAGGATGCGCGATCGCTGAAGCCGCGTCGGAAGCTCAGGATTGCGCCTGCGAGATCGCGTCGGCGAAGCGGCGCAATGTGGGCGAGAGCGATCCCGCCGCGATGCGCACGTCGAGGAGGTGGAAACGGCCGGGCTGCGCGATCGCGACCTGCAGGGCCTGCGCGAGCTGCGCCCGCGTCTCGACGCGATGGCCCACTCCGCCCAGCGACGGCGCAAGTCCCGCCAGATCCCACGTGCCCAGCGCGTTGTAGCGCGCATTCGGGCGAAAGGCCGTGAGCATGCCCCAGCCGCCGTTGTTGAGCACGACCACGATGGGATCCCAGCCGTGGCGCGCGCAGTGCCCCAGCTCGAGCCCGGTCATCTGGAACGCACCGTCGCCCACGAGCACCATGGGGCGTCGCCCGCTCGCGGCCTGCACGCCGAGGCCGGCGGGAACGCCGAAGCCCATCGTCGCGTAGTAGCCAGGCGCGACGTGGTCGGTCTGCACGAGATCCATCGCGGTGAAGAGGCAGTCGCCGACATCGGTGGCCACCGGCATGCGCCCGTGCGTGTCCATGAGATCGTTCACCGCACGCGCGATGTCGATCGGCGCCACGGACGCCCCGTCGCGCACCAGGCCGCGCGGAGCCTCGACCGGCGCCACCGCGCGCGCCGCCGCGAGCGGCTGCGCCTGGGCCAGCAGCGCCTCGACCAGCGCGCCAAGAGGAATCCGGGGGTAGGTGTGGAAGCCGAGCGTCACGGCACCGTCGGCCGCCTGGATCGCCCGGCGCAGGTCCACGCGCTTGGCGGACACGCTGAAGTTGGTATCGCAGACGATGACCCCGAGCATGAGCAGCGCGTCCGAATCCTCGACCAGTGCCGACAATTCCGGCTTGCCCGCCAGCCCGATGTAGGTTCCGACGAGCGGCGCGTCGGCATCCTCGAGGAGCCCGCGACCCATGAAGCTCGTCACCACGGGGATGCCGAGTTTCCTGGCCAGCGCGGCGACCTGCGGCTCGAGACCGAAGCGCCGCACCTCGACATCCACCATCAGCACCGGGGAGCGTGCCGCCGATAGCCGCGCAAGTATCTCCGCCGTGCAGGACGCCAGAGCCTCGCGATCGATGGCGGGAGGCGGAAGCGCTTCGGCCGGCTTGCAGGCCTGGTCCACCATGTCGCGTGGAACCTCGACGTACACCGGCTGCGAATGGCGCTGTGCCGACGCGAGCACGCGGGCAATCCCGGCGCCGGCGCGCGACGGATCGTCGAGCCGCGTCTGGTCACAGGTCACCTGCCGGAATATCTCGAACTGCGAGTCGAGCGTCTTGGCCTGATGGTGCAGCAACAGTCCGGAAACGCGCTCGTTGGCGCCCGGGGCGCCCGAGATCAGGACCACCGGCGACTTCTCGGCGAATGCGGAGGCGACTGCGTTGACGATGTTGAAGGCGCCTGCGCCGTAGGTGACGGCGGCCACCGAAGGAGCGCAACGCATGCGCGCGGCGGCATCGGCCGCGAAGCCCACCGAGGGTTCGTGCGACAGCGTGTAGAGCGGGAGCCGCCCGTCGGCCTCGATCGCGTCGAAGAAGGGCAACGCGAAGTCGCCGGGAATGCCGAAGATCTCGCGTGCGCCGCATGCCCGCAAGGCGCGCAGCAACTCTGCCGCGATCGTGGTTCTCACATGGGTTCCGGTCCGGGGCCGGTGTCAGCCGCGGCGCGCCCCGACCGCCCGCATCGCCCGTTTGAGGAAACCGCGCGTGCGCGGGATGTCGATCGTGTCGAGCGTGTTCTTCACGAGGAGCGCGATCTCGGTGTCTCCCTGGACGACGAGACGGCGGTTGAAGAACAGCGTGTCGGGATCGGCCTCGCGGGCGGCGAGCGCCGCATAGTCCCACGCGGTCGCGCGGAACCGCAGCATCGGCTCCGCCGCGTGGGTCACCGGAACGAAGCGGCGCCCGCGCACGCGGAAGAGGAGCTCGAAGCCGGCATCCTCCACGAGGATCGCGAACGTGTGGCCTTCGAGGCGCTCGAGGACTTCGGCGGGAAACTTGCGCCGCAGCATGAGGTTCAGCGCGGTGGCAAAGGCGATGGAGGCCGGCAGGCGCGGCAGGCGCTGGCCCATCGCGCGCAAGGGGGCCGGGAGACGGCGGGTGGCACTGACGCTCATGGTCGCTCCATCGGGATCAGGGTGGCGAAACCGCTGCGGATTGCCGGATGCCGGGCATGCCCTGCCAGTAACCGTCGCAGGAAGCCGCAGGCATGAGGGGCGCGAGTCGGGCGGCCGCGGCCACCGGGCCGAGCGCGCCGGTTGCCGCCGCCTGGAAGATGGCGACCACGTCGCCCATGTATTGCGACTGCGGCGACAGGCGCAGGACACCCGCCCCGGAGGCGCGCGCCTCGTCGAGCACCGGCAACAGGTTCTGCACGCTGGCCGATTGCGTCTGCACGCCGTTCAGGACGAGAAAGTGCTCCCCGTCCTGCGTGTCGAGTGCCAGCCCGTCCGGATGCTCGATGCAGCGGAACTCGCAGTGGTCCTTGGTGAGGTTGTTGTAGCGCGCCGTGAAGCAGCGTGCCGACACCGCCAGCGGCAGGCGCCCGTAGGCGAAGATCTCGGTCTCGACGTCCGCGGGCCCCTCGGCCACGACGGCGGCGATCCCCTCGCGCGACAACTCGACCGGCGCCACCCAGCGCGTCGCACCCAGCCCCGCGAGGAGTGCCAGCGTGCCGGCGTTGTAGACGTTGAGGAAAGGTCCGGCGACGAAGGGACCCTTTCCTGACAGCGCGCGCACCGCCGCCATGTCGTTGGCCTCGACGCGGAAGGCGCCGTTTTCCGCCACGGCGTGCATCGCGCGCAGGTCCGCATCGCTCTCGATCAGCTCGAACGTGGAGAGCACGACTTCCTTGCCCGCGGCCGCGAGCGCTTCCCCGATGCCGATCCAGTCGGCGAGCTTCAGCTCGCGGCGGCGCGAGCACACGGTTTCGCCCAGGTAGACGGTATCGACCGGCCAGCCCGCTGCGTCGCGATAGAAGGCGAGCACCGTCTCGCGAGGCCAGTAGTAGAGGAGAGGTCCGAGGGAGATCTTCATGGTCGCGTTCACTTCCAGGGCCGGTGATAGGCGCCGAGCGTGCACTGGCGGCCCTCGGAAACCTGGGCGAGCGCCTCCTGCCAGGCGAGCTTGACGCGGAAGCGCTGCGGATCGCGCGCGCAGGCGTCCAGCGCCTCGCGCCAGACGCGCGTGACGGTTTCGACGTAGACGGGGCTGCGCTGCCGGCCCTCGATCTTGATGGCCTTGACGCCCATCGCCTGCAGTCGCGGCAGCAGCTCCAGCGTATTGAGGCTGGTCGGCTCCTCGAAGGGGTAGTAGGTGTCGCCGTTCACGACGAAGCGGCCGCGACAGAGCGTCGGATAGCCGGGATGGTCCTCGGCGCCGAAGCGGTCGATGAGGACGCCGCCCAGGCGCGATTCCAGGCCGCGCGGCGTCTCCAGCCAGCGCACCGACTTCGCCGGCGAGCAGCCGCCGTGGGTATTGGGCGACTCGCCCGTCGCGTAGGAGGAAAGCGCGCAACGTCCCTCGACCATGATCGAGAGGCTGCCGAAGCCGAACACCTCGATCTCCACGGGCGTGCGCGCGACGGCCTTCTCGGCCTGCTCGACCGAGAGCACGCGCGGCAGCACGGCGCGCCTGATGCCGAACTGCTCGTGGTAGAAGTTGATCGCCTCGTGGCTGGTGGCGGAACCCTGCACGGACAGGTGCAGGCGCAGCCGGGGATGCGTCTTCGCGGCATAGGCGAGGAGGCCCGCATCCGCGACGATGATCGCGTCCACGCCCAGGCCCGCCGCGCGATCCACGGCCGAGCGCCACTTGCGCCAGGTGGCCGGCTGCGGAAAGGTGTTGAGGGCGACCAGCACCTGCGCGCCCTTGCCGTGCGCGTAGTCGATGCCATCCCGGATGGAGCGGTCGTCGAAGTTGAGGCCGGCGAAATTGCGCGCGTTGGTCTCGTCCTTGAAGCCGAGGTAGACGTCGTCGGCGCCGTTGTCGACCGCCACCTTGAGCGCCGGGGGCGTGCCGGCAGGGCACACGAGGCGCATGCGCGCGGGCGGGGACTGCTCGAGGGGTGCTGCCTGGGCCATGGTCGAAGGGCTCCCGGGGGCCGGGGTGAGGGAACCGGGGAAACGAGCCCCAGGCCGGGGAAAAAACATTTAGAATATCAGGGAATGGGCAAAAAGGTGGCGCGTCCC
>CAZOIB010000356.1:0-2769 GCA_964579785.1 uncultured Lysobacter sp.
CCAGGACCTGCTCGACCGCATCCAGCGCGCCATCGCCCACGACGCCGGCCAGCGCGGCAAGGAGGCGCAGCGGGCGCAGCTCAAGGCGCTGTTCGCCGGCCTGACGCCGCGCGAGCGCGAGGTGCTCGACCTGGTGGTGGAGGGGCTGTCCAACAAGGCCGTCGCCAATGCCCTCGGCCTGAGCGCGAAGACGGTGGAGGTGCATCGCGCCAAGGTGATGGAGAAGATGCACGCGCGGTCGATCTCCGACCTGGTGAAGATGGCGATGCAGAATCAGGCGCCGTAGCGCAGGGACTGACTTTTGCGCTGCGGCGGCAGGTCGGTGCAGCTGCCGTGAGCGAGGTCGGCGGCCAGGCCCATCGTCTCGCCCAGCGTCGGATGCGGATGGTGGATGTCGCGGCCGATGGCGGCGGCGTCGCAGCCGCGGCTGACCGCCAGGGCGATCTCGCCGATCATGTCGCCGGCGCCGGGGCCGGCGATGGCGCCGCCCAGCAGTCGCCCGCCCGCCCGCTCGAAGATCAGCTTGGTCATGCCGTATTCGGCGCCGTTGGCGATGGCGCGCCCCGAGGCGGACCAGGGAAAGCGCGCCACCTCCACCGCCATGTCTTGGCGCCGCGCCTCATCCTCGGACAGGCCGACCCAGGCCACCTCGGGCAGGGTGTAGGCGACACCGGGGATCAGCGAGTCGTCGTGGCGGCTGGCCATGCCGGCGGCGGCTTCGGCCGCGACGTGGCCCTGATGCACCGCCTTGTGCGCCAGCATCGGCAGGCCGGCGATGTCGCCGACGGCGTAGATGTGCGGTACGTTGGTCGCCATGCGGGCATTCACCGGAATGAAGCCGGTCTCGCTCACTGCCACCCCCGCCCGCTCGGCGTCGAGGCGCTGGCCGTTCGGCTTGCGCCCGACCGACTGCAGGATCAGGTCGTAGCGCTGGGCATCCGCCGGCGCCATGTCGCCCTCGAAGCGTACCCAGACGCCCTCTTCGTCGGCATGCGCCGCCACGCTGCGCGTGCGCAGCATAATGTTGTCGAAACGATGGCGGTTGCGCACTTCCCAGATGCGCGCCAGGTCGCGGTCTGGGCCGGGCATCAGGCAATCCTGCATCTCCACCACGTCGAGGCGCGCGCCGAGGGCCGAGTAGACCGTGGCCATCTCCAGGCCGACGATGCCGCCGCCGATCACCAGCATGCGGCGCGGGCGCCGGCGCAGTTCCAGCGCGCCGCTGGAATCCACGATGCGTTCGTCCTTCGGCAGGAAGGGCAGGTGGATCGGGTGAGAGCCGGCGGCGATGATGCATTTCCTGAAGCGGATTGCCTGGCGGCCTTCGGCGCTCTCCACTTCCAGGCAGTGGGCGTCGCGGAAGCGGCCGCTGCCGTTGACGATGCGCACCTTGCGTGCACGGGCCATGCCGGCCAGGCCGCCGGTGAGCTGGCCGACTACCTTGTCCTTGTGCGCGCGCAGCGCGGCGAGATCGATCTCGGGCGGATGGAAGCGGATGCCGGCACCGGCCAGCCCGTTCGCCTCCTCCATCGCCGCCGACAGGTGCAGCAGCGCCTTCGACGGGATGCAGCCGACGTTGAGGCAGACGCCGCCCAGCGCCGCATGGCGCTCGACCAGCAGGGTGTCCATGCCGAGGTCGGCGGCGCGGAAGGCCGCCGAATAACCGCCCGGACCGCCGCCGAGCACCAGCATCTCGCACTCGATCTCTTCAGGCTGCGCCGGCGCTTTCGATTGTGTGGCGGCAAAGGCCGCGAACAAAGAAAAACGAGGTGGCGCGGAGGGAAGTGCGCCACCTCGCAAAGGCTGACTTTTCGGCCGCTGCTCCAGGCTTTCCTCGATGACGGCGACGACGTGGCCGGCGGCTACCGCGTCGCCCGGCGCGACGCGCACCTCGACCACGGCGCCGTCGACCGGCGCCGGCACGTCGAGCGCGGCCTTGCCCGACTCCACCGTCACCAGAGTGTCGTCGGCCCAGACGGCGTCGCCGGGCTTGACGTGGACTTCGGCGACCGACAGGTCGCCCTTGTCGCCGACGTCGGGTACGGTGACTTCGTGCAGCCGCGCCACGGCCGTCCTCAGGCCGCCACCGTCACGCTGTTGATCGTCACCCTGCCCGTTACCTCGATCGGGCGCACCAGGGTGTCGAGCACCGGGCAGTGGGACTCGACCGCCTCGACCAGCTTGCGCAATTCCTCCTCGGACGCGGGGCTCTTCAGCGTCGTCTCGTAGGTGATCTTCTGGTAACCGGGCGGGATGGCGGGGTCCATGCCGAACAGGCCCTTGAGGTCCAGCGAGCCCTTCAGGTTCACCTTCACCTCGTCGAGCCGGATGCCCATCATCGAGGCCATCGCCGAGTACATGATTTCCTGGCAGGCGCCGAGCGAAACGAGCAGCAGCTCGACCGGGTTGGCGCCCTTGTCCTGACCGCCCAGTTCCGGCGGCTCGTCCACGACGATCGGCGCGAAGTTGCGCACGTTGCCCGTGCAGCGCACGTCTTCCACCAGCGCCGTCTGCGCCTCGAACACGACGCGCGACATGACGGGATTGTCCTGGATGCCCTTGACAGTCTTGCTCAAAGCCTCTTTCAGGGATTGCTGCGACATGATCGGTCTCCTCCTGATGGTTGTCGGAATCGGCAACTGCGTGGGTTGCCCGTCGGAGAATGTGCGGCAAGCCGTCACGAAAAACCATCGGGGCGTTGCCCACGCCAGGTACGGAAAGACCCTAGGCCAGATAGTGGTCAACCAGCAGCGCCGCGAAGAGCAGGAA
>CAZOIB010000357.1:0-1698 GCA_964579785.1 uncultured Lysobacter sp.
CAACGCGATGCCGCTCAGGAACATCCCGGTCGGTACCACGGTGCATTGCGTCGAGATGCTGCCCGGCAAGGGCGCGCAGATCGCCCGCGCCGCCGGCGCAACGTGCGCAAGGCCTACGTGAACCTGAAGCCGGGCCAGGAAATCAACTTCGCGGAGGCAATCTAAATGCCGGTCGTCAAGACGAAACCCACTTCCCCGGGTCGTCGCGCGATGGTGAAGATCGTGACGCCGGGCCTGCACAAGGGCGGCCCCGTCGACGCGCTGACCGAATCGAAGAAGCGCGGCTCCGGGCGCAACAACCTGGGCCACATCACCACGCGCCACAAGGGTGGCGGCCACAAGGCGCACTACCGCATCGTGGACTTCCGCCGCAACAAGGACGGAATCCCTGCGAAGGTCGAGCGCCTCGAGTACGACCCTAACCGCAGCGCGCATCTTGCGCTGCTGTGCTACGCCGACGGCGAGCGCCGCTACATCCTGGCGCCGCGCGGCATCACGCCGGGCACGGTGCTGATGAGCGGGGCCGAGGCGCCGATCCGCTCGGGCAACACGCTTCCGATCCGCAACATCCCGGTGGGTTCGTCGATCCACTGCATCGAGATGCTGCCGGGCAAGGGTGCGCAGCTGGCGCGCTCGGCGGGCACCTCGGTGCGGCTGCTGGCGCGCGAGGGCGCCTACGCGCAGCTGCGCCTGCGCTCGGGCGAGATCCGCAAGGTGCACATCGAGTGCCGTGCGACGATCGGCGAGGTGGGCAACGAAGAGCACAGCCTGCGCACGATCGGCAAGGCGGGTGCGAACCGCTGGCGCGGCATTCGCCCGACCGTCCGCGGCATCTGCATGAACCCGGTCGACCACCCGCACGGTGGGCGTTCCAACGGCGGTGGCCACCCGGTGTCGCCGTGGGGTACCCCGACCAAGGGCTTCAAGACCCGCCGCAACAAGCGCACCGACACGATGATCGTGCAGCGCCGCGGCCGCAAGTAACAGGCGAGTGACGAGTAAGTTATGGCACGTTCAGTCAAGAAAGGGCCCTTCGTCGACGCCCACCTGATGCACAAGGTCGATGTCGCGCTGGCCACCAAGGACAAGAAGCCGATCCGTACCTGGTCGCGGCGCTCGACGGTCGTCCCCGAGTTCATCGGGCTCACGATCGCCGTGCACAACGGCAAGCAGCACGTACCGGTGTTCATCAACGAGAACATGGTCGGCCACAAGCTGGGCGAGTTCGCCCTGACCCGCACGTTCAAGGGTCATGCGGCCGACAAGAAATCGCCGGCGAAGCGCTAAGGGAAACGAGACATGGAAACCCAGGCCATCCTGCGCGGAGTGCACCTGTCGGCCCAGAAGGGACGGCTGGTCGCGGACATGGTGCGCGGCAAGCCGGTCGAGCAGGCGCTGAGCATCCTCGCCTTCTCGCCCAAGAAGGCGTCGAAGATCGTCAAGAAGGTGCTCGAGTCGGCGATTGCCAACGCCGAGCACAACGACGGCGCCGACGTCGACGAGCTCAAGGTCAAGACGATCCACGTCGAGAAAGGCACCTCGATGCGGCGCTTCCACGCGCGCGCCAAGGGCCGCGGCTGCAAGATCGAGAAGCAGACCTGCCACATCTTCGTAACCGTCGGCGACAAGTAAGGGACTCGGAAGGAACGACATGGGACAGAAGATTCATCCGACCGGATTCCGACTCGCCGTCAGCCG
>CAZOIB010000358.1:0-12033 GCA_964579785.1 uncultured Lysobacter sp.
CACCCGGTACGTCGCCGCGATCAGGCAGGCAGCCAGGGCGCCCGCGAGAGTGCCGAGGGCGTGTGCCAGGAAAGGCATGACGAAGTGCCTCGGCGCGAAGAGGTGCATGTGGGCGGCCAGGCTCGCGGCGTTGTTCACATCCACGCCTGCCGGCGGAGGAATGAGGGACGGGCTCAGGACGATGAGCGCCATGTTCACGCCGCCACCGATGACCAGTCCGGCGATGAGGGCAAGCGCGTTTCTCAGCAGGTTGCGCATGGGCGTTCTCCCGGGCGATCACGTGGCGGATTATGGCGACTCGAGCAGGTTCTCGGACTCGTTGCGCGGATTGTTCACCCGCGTCGACACCACGCGTTCCCGCATCGGTTCGTCCGCATAGGGCTTGAGAAGCTGTGCCGCCACTTCCGGTGATGCATGCAGCCACTTCTCGTGATCGTCCGCGGCAAGGATGACCGGCATGCGGTCGTGGATCGCCGCGAGGGCGCGGTTGGCGGAAGTGGTGAGGAGCGTATAGGTCTCGACCGGCGGCGCCTCGGGCTGCGTCTTGTCGTGCCAGCATTCCCACAGCCCCGCGAAGGCGAACACCGGCTGGTCGGCCACGGTGATCGCGTGCGGGACCTTGCGTCCGGCCTCCCCCGTCCACTCGTAGAAGCCTGAAGCGGGAACGAGGCAGCGCCGCTTGCGCAACGCCTGGCGAAAGGATGGCTTTTCGGCCGCGGTCTCGCTGCGCGCGTTGATCATGCGGTTGCCGATCGCCGGATCGCTGGCCCAGAACGGCACCAGCCCCCAGCGCAGCATTGCGATGGCGCGCTCCCCCGACTCGTCCACGCGCACCACCGGCGCCTCTTGCGTCGGCGCGATGTTGAAGCGCTTGCGGATGCGGTCGTGCACCGGCACGTTGAACGTGTAGGCGATCACGTTGCCGTCGGCGTCGAGGAAGTAGCGGCTGCACACGGCGGAAAGTATTGCACAGGGTTGCCCCGTGTTCACGGGGCCGGTAACCTTGCGGCACGCCATGCCCAAGACCCTAGCCTGCCCCAGTTGCCGCGCGCCGATGGAGAAGCGGCGCTTCGGCCGCCAGACGCACGGGGAGGTGATCCTCGACATCTGCTGGGACTGCAACGCCATCTGGTTCGACCAGTACGAGAGCGCGCAACTGGCGCCGGGCGCGGTGCTCGAGCTCTTCCGCCTGATCCACGAACATCGCGGCCAGCCCGCGCGGCCGCTGGGCGAGGCGATGGCCTGCCCGCACTGCCGGGCCAGGCTCGCGCTCACGCAGGACATCCAGCGCAGCAACCGCCTGAGCTATCACCGCTGCGCGGCCGGCCACGGCCGGCTCACGAGCTTCTTCCAGTTCCTGCGCGAGAAGGAGTTCGTCCGCTCGCTGTCGCAGCCGGAGATCGAACGGCTGAAGGCGACGGTGGCGCAGGTGCGCTGCTCCGGTTGCGGCGCCCCGATCGATCTCGCGCGGGATACGGCCTGCAGCTTCTGCCGCTCGCCGCTCGCGATCCTCGATGCCGCCGCGGTGGAGAAGACGCTCGCCGCGTTGACCGATGCGGAGCGCCGGCGCACGCGTCCCGACCGCGACCAGATCGCCGCCGCGTTCGAGTCGCTCGTGGCCACGCACAAGGGCGAGCGCAAGCGCGATCCCTGGACCAGGCCGATTTCGCCCCTGCAGTCCACCCCGGTGATGATCGACCTCGTGGTGGAGGGAATCGGCCGGCTTTTCGATCGCTGAACCCGGGAGAGACAAGATGAAGAGACTGCTGGCGTTGCTCGCCGCCCCGCTGCTGGTGGCCTGTCAGCTGATCCCCGTGAAGAGGGAACCGCCGCCGCTGCCGTTCGTCGGCACCAGGTGGGTGCTCGTCACGGAGCGCAAGTTGCAGGGCGAGTTGCCCTACCTCGAGTTCGGGGACGGGGCGGTGACCGGCTACTCCGGCTGCAACCGCATCATGGGCCGCTACATGCAGGACACCGTGGGGGCGGGTGCCATCGTCTTCTCGTCGCTCGCCACCACCAAGAAGATGTGCGACGGGGTCGCCATGGCGATCGAGGACCGCATGCTCTCGGTCCTGCGCTCCTCGACCAACGTGCGCGTGGTGGTGGACACCCTGCGCATCGACGGCTCGGCGGGCGCGCTCGACTTCAGGGCCGCGCTGCCCTAGATGTCGACGTGGGTGCCGAGCTCGACCACGCGGTTGATGGGGATGTTGAAGAAGTCGGTGACCCGCGTGGCATTGCGGCTCATCCACGCGAACAGGTGGTCGCGCCAGGTCGCCATGCCGGGGCGCTCCGCGGCGCAGACGATGGTCTCGCGCGACAGGAAGAATGAAGTGTCCATGGCGTCGAAGGGAAGCCCGTTCTGCTTCCCGCAGATCTCCAGGATGTCCTGCACGTCGGGCTGCTCCTTGAAGCCGTAGGACGCCTCGATCCGCCAGAAGCCCTCGCCCAGCCACTGCACCTCGACGCGTTCGGCGCGCGGCACGAAGGGAACGTCGCGCGTGGTCACGGTCAGGAACATGACGCGCTCGTGCAGCACCTTGTTGTGCTTGAGGTTGTGCAGCATCGCCGAAGGCACGGTGGCCGTCGTCCCCGTCATGAAGACCGCCGTGCCGGGGACGCGCAATGGCGGACCGAGGGCCAGGCTTTCGAGAAAGGGCTCGAGCGGGATGCCCTGCTCGGCCAGGCGCCGGCCGAGGAGCGTGCGCCCGCGCTTCCAGGTGACCAGCAGCGTGTAGCAGCCCGCGCCGATCGCGAGCGGAAACCAGCCGCCGGAGAGGAACTTCGAGGCGTTGGAGGCGAAGAAGAAGAGGTCCACCACCAGCATCGAGCCGATGAGTCCCCAGACCGCGAGCGGAGACCACTTCCACAGTTGCCGCGCGACGATCATCGCGAGGATGCACTCGATCACCATCGTCGCCGCCACCGCGATGCCGTAGGCATTGGCGAGGTTGCCCGAGGTCCGGAAGCCCAGCACGAGCAGGACCACGGCGCCGAAGAGCAGCCAGTTGATGAACGGGACGTAGATCTGCCCGATCGCGCGCACCGAGGTATGCAGGATCTCCAGGCGCGGGATGTAGCCCAGCTGGATCGCCTGGCGCGTCATCGAGAACGCCCCGGTGATGACGGCCTGGGAAGCGATCACCGTGGCCGCCGTGGCGAGCACCACCATGGGCAGCACGCCCCACGCGGGCAGCATCAGGTAGAAGGGGTTCTTGACGCCGGCCGGGTCCGCCAGCACGAACGCGCCCTGCCCGTAGTAGTTGAGCAGCAGCGCCGGCATCACCAGCCCGAACCAGGCGATGCGGATCGGGCGCTTGCCGAAATGCCCCATGTCCGCATAAAGGGCCTCGCCGCCGGTGAGCGCGAGGAAGACGGCGCCGAGCACGAAGAATCCCAGGACCGGGTTGGCGACGAGAAAGGAGACGGCTTGCAACGGGTTGGCCGCGGCGAGGATCGCGGGATTCGCCGCGATGTGCGTGATGCCGATCGCGCCGATGGACAGGAACCAGAGAACGGTGACCGGCCCGAAGAAGGCGCCCACGCTGGCCGTGCCGTGGCGCTGGATCAGGAAGAGGACGGTGAGGATGGCGAGCGTCACCGGCACCACCCAGTGCGAGAAGACGGGCGTGGCGACTTCCAGTCCCTCCACGGCGGAGAGCACGGAGATCGCCGGCGTGATCATGCTGTCGCCGTAGAACATCGCCGCGCCGAAGATGCCGAGCATGACGACGAAGCCGCGCTTCCTGGGCTCGCCCCGGACGCTGCGCAGGGCGAGCGCGAGGAGGGCGAGGATGCCGCCTTCGCCGTTGTTGTCCGCGCGCATCATCACCGACAGGTACTTGAAGGCGATCACCCACGCCATCGACCAGGTGATGAGCGAGAGGAGCCCCAGCACGTTGTCGCGCGTGGGCGCGATGCCGTGCTCCGCGCTGAAGCACTCCTTGAGCGCGTAGAGGGGACTCGTGCCGATGTCCCCGAAGACCACGCCCACGGCGCCCAGGACGAGGGCGGCGACGGGGGTGTGGGAGGAGTGGGGCGTTGCTGCCGGCGCCGCGGAGGAACTCATTCAGGTCAGAGGACGTAGAGGACGATCGCCGTGTAGTGGATGGCGCTGCCGGCCAGCACGAACAGGTGCCAGATCCCGTGGAAGTGCGGGAAGCGATCGTCGAAGTAGTAGAACGCCACGCCGGCGGTATACACCACGCCGCCCGCGATCAGCCAGGCGAAGCCTTTCCAGGACAGCGCGTCGATGAGCGGCACCACGGCGACGATCGCGGCCCAGCCCATGAGCAGGTACAGGACGAGCGAGACGATGCGCGCGCCCTTCGCGAGCCAGAGCTCCTGGACGATGCCGGCGACGGCGAGCCCCCACACGACGCCGAACAGCGACCACCCCCAGGGCCCGTTGAGCGAGACGAGCGTGAAGGGCGTGTAGGTTCCCGCGATGAGGAGGTAGATCGCGGCGTGGTCGAACTTGCGGAAGATGTCCTTGGCCCGGCCGCGGGTCGAGTGGTAGAGCGTCGAGGAGGCGTACAGGAAGAGGAGCGTGGCGCCGTAGATCGAGAAGCTCACGATCTTCCACGGGTCCGCCTTGAGGGAGGCGAGGACGACGAGGACGACCGTTCCCGCGAGCGCGAGCAGCGCCCCGGAAAGGTGGGTCAGTCCGTTGAATCGTTCGCCGGGATACATGGGGGGTTGCCCCCCGGGGGAGGAAACCGCGCCGTCAGGTGGGCGGCGTGTCGGCTTCGGGGGCGGCGACGGGTTCGTCGCCTTCGCCGGCCTTCGCCTGCTTGTTCTGCATCTTCTTCTGGAGCTTCTCTTCCTTCTTGCGCTTTTGCTCCAGTTCGCGCTTGCGCTTCTCGAATGCGTAGTTGGGTTTGGCCAAGTTCGTGCTCTCCTTGCCGGTCGTTGGACGGGGCAATTCTCGCACGGACGGCCTGCAAGCGCTTGACCGGGCGCAGGAAACGGGATTCCGCCCCGCTGCCTCCGGTCCTAGGACGCTCCCGCGAGGATGGCCGCGAAGCCCTCGCGGAAGGTCGGGTAGCGGAAGCGGAAGCCTTCGGCACGCAGCCGCGCGCTGGAGAGGCGCTTGTTGCCGCCGCGCTGCAGCACGTCGGGCGCGTCCGCTCCCGCCGGCGGCGCCGGCAGTTCCAGGCGTGCGGCGATCCAGTCGAGGATCTCGCCCATCGGCGTGGGCGCTTCGTCGCTGCCGAGGTACAGGCGCTGCAGGGAGATTCTCTCGACCAGGTGCACGATCGCGCGCGCGCAGTCGTCGCGGTGGATGCGGTTGGTCACGGCGGCGCGCGACTTCTCGGAAACCGGCGCGCCGGACTTCACGATGCGCACCAGCCGGTCGCGCCCGGGTCCGTAGATGCCGGAGAAGCGGATGGTCGCGGCCTCGAACGGCGCTGCCGCGACGAGCGCCTCGCCCTCCAGGAGCGTCCGTCCGGAAAAGCCCTTCGGAACCGCCGGGGACGTTTCGTCCAGGACGGCTCCGTCGTCCTGCCCGTAGACGCCGGTGGACGAGACGAAGACCAGGCGCCGGGTGCCTCCCGCCGCGGCTGCCGCGATGACGCGTCCCAGACCGTCGACATAGGCGGAGCGGTAGGCCTCCTCGCTGAAACCGTCCGCCGAGACGCAATACACCACGCAGTCGGCCTCGCGCAGGGCAGCCGGATACGACTCGGGACGCAGGACGTCCATGGCATGCGCATGAGCTTCGGCGCCGGGCGTGCGGCGGCCGATGGCGACGGAGTGTCCCGCCCGCGCCAGGAACTCCGCCGCGAGCGATCCCACGTAGCCGGCGCCGGCGATGAACACGCGCGCCATCAGGCGAGCACCAGGGCGAGGGCGAACCCGTCGTAGCCCTTGCTTCCCACCGTCTGGATGGCGGTGGCGGATATGCGCGGCTCGGTGGCCATCATCTGGTTCAGGCGGCGCACGCCGAGCACGGCGGCATCGCTGCTGGCGGCATCGGCGACCGCGCCGCCGCGCACGACGTTGTCGACGACGATCACCGTGCCGCGCCGCGACAGCTTGAGCGCCCAGGCGAAGTATTCGGGGTTCGACGGCTTGTCGGCGTCGATGAAGACCAGGTCGAAGGGCCCGGCCGACTCGCGCTCCAGTTCGGGCAGCGTGTCGATGGCGCGGCCCAGGCGCACCTGGGTCACGTTGGCGAGGCCGGCGCGCGCGAGGTTGGCGCGCGCGACCTCGGCATGCTTCGCATCGACCTCGAGAGTGATGAGCCGTCCGCCGCCGGGCGGCAGCGCGCGCGCGAGCCAGATGGCGCTGTAGCCGCCCAGCGTGCCGATCTCGAGGATGTTGCGGGCCCCCTGCACGCGCGCAAGGAGGTGGAGGAACTTGCCTTGCGGCGGGGAGACATTGATCTGCGGAAGTCCCGCCGCAGTGCTCGCCTGGAGGGCTGCTTCCAGGACCGCATCGGGCAGGACCAGCGTGTCGTTGAGGTAATCGTCGACGGCGTTCCAGGTTTCCTGTGTCATGCCGGCAAGGTTAGCACCCTCGCGCGGCATTCCCGGTTCCGGCCGGCCGTCGCGGCGACGACGCTTCCCTAGATGTCGACGCGCTTCTTCGCCATCGCCGCGACCGATTTCGCGATGATTTCCCGCAGCATCGCGAGGTCCACGTCGGCGAGCCGCTTCAGGTACAGGCAGGACTTGCCGGTCTTGTGCCTGCCGAGCCTTGCCAGCAGGCCGGCGTTGTCGTCGAAGCCCGGCATGATGTAGAGCGTGAGGTCGTTCTTGCGCGGGGAGAAAGCCGTCACCGGCCAGTCGCCCTCGCGGCCGCTCGCGTACCTGTAGCGGTAGGTGCCGAATCCGACGATGTTGGTGCCCCACAGCACCGGCTTCGCGCCGGTGGCCTCGCGCATGATCTTCGCCACCAGCTTGCAGTCCCTGCGCCGCTCCTCGTCGGGGATCGCCGCCAGGAACGCGGCCACGCTCGCTTTCGTCGGCTGGGTCTTCGCTTCGGCCATCGTCCTCTCCTCGATTGCGCGCGTTGCGCTCAGGACCCGCGGGCGGCGTCCAGTCCCGCCAGCGCGTCCCGGCGCCGCGCGTCCACTTCCTCGGGCGCGCTCACCGTGATGGCGAGGTCGCGCAGCAGGCCGTTGGACAGTCCGTAGATCCAGCCGTGCACCGCAACGTCCTGCCCGCGCTCCCAGGCATCGCGCAGGATGGAGGTCTCGCAGACGTTCACCACCTGCTCGATCACGTTCAGTTCGCAGAGGCGGTCGGCCTGGACGGCGGCCTCGGAAAGGACGGAGATCAGGTCGGCGTGCTTGTTGCGCACGTCCTGCACGTGGCGCAGCCAGTTCTCGACGAGCCCCAGCCGGTCGCGCCCCAGGGCCGCGCGCACGCCGCTGCAGCCGTAGTGGCCGCAGACGATGACGTGGCGCACCTTGAGGAACTCGACGGCGAACTGGATCACCGAGAGACAGTTCAGGTCGGTGTGCACGACCACGTTGGCGACGTTCCGGTGCACGAAGAGCTCGCCGGGCAGGAGCCCGACGATCTCGTTGGCGGGCACGCGGCTGTCCGCGCAGCCGATCCACAGGTAGCCGGGCGACTGCTGCCGCGAGAGCTTCTCGAAGAAAGCCGGATCCTGCCGGTGGATCTTTTCCGACCAGGCCCGGTTGTTGTCGAACAGGCGGGAGAGGGAGCGCATGACAGGTGGATGTCGTGTCGGGAGTGTTGCCGGGCTATTTCCGGCGCTCGAGCAGGGCCTTCAGGTCGGCGAAGGGCGAGTGAGTCGCGCCCGGGGCCTTCGCTACGCCGCCGCCCGTGGCCTCCAGCTGCCTCTGGTGCTCGTTGTCGTGGCAGTACACGCAAAGGAGCTCCCAGTTGCTGCCATCCGGCGGGTTGTTGTCGTGATTGTGGTCGCGGTGGTGAACCGTGAGTTCGCGCACGTTTGCGCGCGTGAAGGTCCGCGCGCAGCGGCCGCAGACCCAGGGGTAGATCTTCAGCGCCAGGTCGCGGTAGGTGAGGGCGCGCGCGTCGGCGGCGCGACGGGCGTCGGCGACGATGCGGTCGAGCTTGCCGGGGTCCGCCATGGGCCTCCCGTCTAGCGCAGGCGCGTCACCCGCGGCGAGCGGTTGGTGCCCTGGATCTCGAGGTAGTAGGCGCCCAGCGCCCCGCGGCGCACGCGCACCTGCGGATTGACGATGTCGTGATAGCCCTTGCTGTCGTCGGCGATCTGCCAGACCTGGCCGTTGGCGAACCGGATGTTCTCGCGCGGACCCCAGCCCTCGAAGCGCCCGGGGATGGTGCTTTCGATCGCCTCGAGCGCGACCTCGCGGTCCTTTTGCGGCAGGCCGAACTGCTCCACCTTCTCCTGCGGCTTGGCTTGCGGCGCAGTCGCCGGCGCCGGGGAAGATGACGAGGGGGGCGTGGATGCCGATGCGGGTGCAGGCGTGGCGGCGGCCTTGCCCGGGCTCGACGGCACGGCCAGCGCGTCGTAGCAGGCGAGCCGCGCGGCGGATTCCTTGATGGTGCGGCAGCGCAGCAAGCCGGCGTCGTCGGCGAGGGCGGTACTGGATGCAAGCAGCAGGAGCAGGAAGGCCCTCATGGCATGGATTCCGATGGTGACGAGACCGGCATTCTGTCGGCGCGGCGGGGCGGGGTCAAACCGGGGCCGGCGCGGCCGGCGCGGTGTCGTAGGAGAAAAGCCAGAAATTCTGCAGGCTGCGGTACGCGGGGCGCACTCCCGGGCCGGCGATCATGGCCTCCAGTTCGGCCCGCGCCGGGAAGTTCTTGAGCACGCGGTGCATCGAGCCGTCCTTGAGGCGGCGGTGCTGCCAGGTGTTGCCCTCCGCGTCGCGCTCGGCAATCGGCAACTCGATGCACTGGACCTCGGAATTGTCGAGGAACACCACGCGCGCGCCGGGCGCGAGCAACCGGTGCAGGCTCGCGAGGAACTCGCCGCGCCTGCCGATGGGCACGTGCGAGAGCCACAGGCCGGCGTAGGCGGCGTCGAAGCGGCCGAGGCGCGCGGGCAGGTCGTAGGCATCGGCCAGCTCGAAGCGAACCGCCTGCACGCCCGGGCGCGCCCGCGCGAGCGCGAGCGGTTCCGCCGTGGCATCCGTCGCGGTCATCGCGCCGGCGGCGGGCGCGATGAACTGCGTCCAGTAGCCGGTCCCGCAGGCGACCTCGAGCACCGTGCGCCCGGCGAAGGTCGCGGGAAGAAACTCGCGCAGGAAGGCGATGTCCTCGCGCCGCTCCGGCTTCCCGTACACGTCGTCGTAGTACGGGGCGCGCGCGGCGTAGTACGCCTGCATCGAATCGTCGCGGGTTGGCAACGGGAGATTCCGGGAATCGGCCGGGCAGTGGCCCCGATGCACATGTTGCCCGCAACCGCCCGGCAATGCACGGCATCGGCCTGCCTCGGGGACATCCATGGCCACCATCGCGGGCGTCATCGCCGGCATGGGACAATGACGGGCACCGGTTCGATTCTCCCGCTGGGGGAATCGCATCCGACCCCATCGCGAAATGAACATGGATCTCTACATCGTCACCGGACATACCAAGGGACTCGGCCGCGCGCTGGTCGAGCAACTCGGCGCCACGCAGGACGTGGAACTCATCGCCCTGGGGCGCGCGCCCGACGGTCCCATCACCGGGGGCGTGCAGTTGCAGGTCGATCTCGCCGAACCGCGCGCTATCGACGCGGCCTTCGAGCGCATCGCCGAGCGCCTGAAGGGCAAGCGCTATGCCAAGGCGGTTCTCGTCAACAACGCGGGCGTGATCTCGCCCGTGGGCAGGCTCGACCGCGTGGACGCGGCCGAACTGGAGCGCAACCTGGCCGTCAACTTCACCGCACCCGTGCTGGTCATGCGCCACTTTCTCATTGCCACGGCGGGAAGCACGGCGCTACGCCGCGTGGTCAACATCTCCTCGGGCGCGGGCCGGCGTCCGATCTTCGGATGGGGCGCGTACTGCGCGGCCAAGGCCGGCATCGACATGGTGTCGCGCGTGGCGTCCCTGGAGGCGCAGGCGGCGCAGTCGGGAGTCGAAGTGGTGAGCCTCGCGCCCGGCATCATCGATACGCCGATGCAGGAACGCGTGCGCAGTTCCAGCCCCGAGGACTTCGCCGATGTCGAACGCTTCCGGCAGATGAAAGCCGGTGGCGAGCTGCGTCCCCCGGCCGACGTGGCCGCCGACATCCTTCGCCTCGAGAAATCCGGGAAGCTCTTCGCCGAGCCGGTCGCCGACCTGCGCACGCTCGACGCGTGATCACCGATCCCTTCTTCTTCGCGGTGGCGATTCCCGCGGTGCTGATCATGGGCATCTCCAAGGGCGGCTTCGGCAGCGGGCTGGGCATCATGGCCACCCCCCTGGTCGCGCTCGCGGTGCCGACGCCACAGGCGGCCGCGATCATGCTGCCCATCCTGCTGGTGATGGATGCGACCGGGCTCGTGGCGTACCGCGGCACGTTCCACCGCGCCAACCTCGGCCTGCTGCTCGCGGGTGGCATCGCCGGCATCGCACTCGGCGCGCTCACTTTCCGCTACTTCAGCGAGGCGGGCATCCGCGCGATCCTCGGGGCGATGGCGCTCGCCTTCGTCGCGCACCGCATGCACCAGGGCGGGACGGCGGCGCCGGCCGTCACGCCGTCGCGGGCGAAAGGGCTCTTCTGGTCCACGCTCTCCGGGCTCGCGAGCACCATCGCGCACGCCGGCGGCCCGCCGTTGAGCGTCTACCTGCTGCCGCAGAAGCTCGACAAGGCGATCCTCGTCGGGACCACCGTGATCTTCTTCGCGGTCATCAACGCGGCGAAGCTGGTGCCCTACCTCTGGCTCGGCCTGTTCGACGCGAAGAACCTGCTCACCTCGCTCGCCCTGGCGCCGCTGGCGCCGGCGGGGATCCTCCTCGGCGTCTGGCTCATGCGCCGCCTGTCGCAGGAAGTCTTCTACCGCGTGGCCTACGCGATGCTCGCCATCGTCGGCGCGAAGCTGCTCTGGGACGGCGCGCGCGGCCTTTAGCGCAGCTTCCGCCAGAGCACGCCGGCAAGCCAGGCGACCAGCAGGATGCCCGTGACCGCCCAAACCAGCAGCGGCAGCGTCGAGCGGCGCGTGGCCGCGGGCAGCAGGTCCGCGTCGCGCAGTTGCGCGGGAAACTCGCGCGGCGGCACCGGCACGATCTGCGCCTCGGCGGGATCGTGGGGAATCGCCCCGAGGTACTCGCGCGGATTCGCGACGGGCCAGGTGCCGAGCTTGCGTGACGAGGGCAGCTGCGGAACACGCACGCCGACGATGGCCACGAGATCCTCGGCGAGCAACTTCGCCAGCTGCCCGTCGCCCGGCGTCGCGCCGTTGCGCGCCAGGCGCAGGAGGTCGGCGGTCGTCTCCTCGAAGGCCGCCGCGGGCATGAGGCGCGTGCGGTCCTCGGTCAGGTACTCGTAGGTGGTGCGGGCCGAGGACACCTTGCCCTCCTTGAAGAGCATCGCCGGAATCGAGAGCCAGCCGAGCGCGCGGCTCGCGGGACCGCGCGATGGCACGTTCCAGCCCAGGGCGCGCAGCGTGTCGACGCTGATCGAGGCGCAGTTCATCGTCGAATGCTGGTAGTTGAGCTGCCGGCGCCAGAACTGCAGGTAGAGCCGGTTGAGCGCGCCCTGCAGCAGCGCCGCCGCGCGTTCGTCGCGCAGGATGGCGAAGGCGATGTACGAGGGCCGGTACCAGGCCTGCCCGCTGTTCAGGTCGCCGAGGTAGTTGTCCAGCGGCACCGGGGCCGCGAGGATGCCCTTCTCGCTGTGGACATCGAGGGAATAGAAGTTGGCCACGAGCAGGTCGGAAAGGCGCCCGTCGGCGGGCAGGCGCCCGGTGGCGAGCGCGAAGTGGCCGCCCCAGGCCTCGTCGTCGTCGCCCTGCGCGCCGTTCACCATCACGCCGACGACGGCGCTTCCGGCCCACGCCCGCTTTCCCGGCTCGCGTTCCCAGGCGATCTGCGTGGCGAAGGGCGAGTCGGCGCCGCCGCGGGGGGCGCTGCGGATGAGTCCGCGCACGGCGAGTTGCGGCTC
>CAZOIB010000359.1:0-17035 GCA_964579785.1 uncultured Lysobacter sp.
GGTGAGAGTATGGACAGTTGCGGGTTGCTGTTGGGGTATGTCTTTTTTACCCGTGAATTGGGGAAAAAAGACATACCCCAACAGCAACCCAAGAAAAACGAGTCCAAACTGCGGACACCGTGACAACACGAGACTGCCGCCAACACTTCCTCAAGAGAAGAACTTGGCGGAGTTACGCCGGGGTTTCCCTCTGCGCTGCAGTTACGTCGCGAACTTGTCGCGCAACGCCTGCGTCGTGCTGCGGAAGAGACCGAGATCGCTGCCCACGGCCACGAACGTCGCACCCCACTCCATGTAGCGACGCGCGTCGGCCTCCACGGGCGCCAGCGTTCCCGCGGGTTTTCCGCCGGCACGCGTGCGTTCGAAGATGTGCTTGATCGCCGCCTGCACGTCGGGATGCGCAGGGTTGCCGAGGTGGCCCAGTGCCGCTGCGAGATCCTGCGGGCCGACGAAGAGGCCGTCGACGCCGTCCACCTTGGCGATGGCGTCCACGGCCTCGAGTCCCGGCCGGCTTTCGATCTGCACCATCACCGCGATGTTGTCGTCGATGAGCTTCAGGTAGTCCGGCGCGGTGCCGAAGCGGTTGCTGCGCTGCGAGACGGAGACGCCGCGGATGCCGCGCGGCGGGTAGCGGGTGGCGGCCACGGCGGCGCGCGCCTGCTCGGCGGACTCCACGAACGGCATGAGGAAGTTGTGGAAGCCGGCATCGAGCAGACGCTTGATGACGACGGGCTCGTTCCACGGCGGGCGCACCACCGGGGCGCTCGCGCTGTCCTTCAGCGCCATGAGCTGCGGCACGAGCGTGGTCACGTCGTTGGGCGCGTGCTCGCCGTCG
The DNA here is from genome assembly GCA_964579785.1 of uncultured Lysobacter sp. Taxonomy (GTDB): domain Bacteria; phylum Pseudomonadota; class Gammaproteobacteria; order Burkholderiales; family Usitatibacteraceae; genus FEB-7. The sequence goes on from CAZOIB010000359.1 coordinate 836, forward strand.
AGCAGCAGCCAGTCGAAGCCGGCGAGACCGAGCACCTCCGCGGTGTTCGGGTTGGCGAGCGAGCACCAGCAGCCGATCAGGCGCTTGCCCGCGAGGAGGTCGGCGCGGAAGGCGTTGGGCGGCGACCGGTAGGGTGCGTTCATGGGGTTTCTCCGTGGTCGAGGAACGAGCCGTTATGTTTCAGTCGAACTTGGCGCCGGAGTCCTTGACCACCTTGGCCCAGCGCGTCTTCTCGCTCTTGATGAAATTGCCGAAGTCGGTGGGGGATCCCGGGCGCGTCTCGGCTCCTGCCTTCACGAGACGCTCCTGCATTTCCGGCGTGGCGAGGATCTTGGTGATCGTCGCATGCAGCTTCGCGACGACGTCCGGCGGCGTGGCCGCGGCGGCGACGATGCCCTGGAAGGAACCCGTCTCGAAGCCCGGCAGGCCGGCGGACTCGGCGACGGTGGGAATGTCGGGCGCGGCCGCGAAGCGCTTGGCGCTCGAGATGGCGAGCGCCTTCAGCTTGCCGTCCTTCACCGCCGGGTAGGTCGCGAGCATGCCGTTGAAGAGCACCTGGGCCTGCCCGCCCATCACGTCGGCGATGGCCTGCGAGCCGCCCTTGTAGGGAATGTAGGTCCACTGGATGCCGGTGCGCATGGCGAACTCGATGCCGGCGAGATGGTTGGCGCCGCCGATGCCGGAAATCGCGAAGTTGAGGGAGTTGGGCTTCGCCTTGGCGAGCGCCACCAGCTCCTTCGCGTCCTTCGCGGCCACCGACGGGTGCGCGGCGAGGATGTGCGGCGAGTAGGCGACCAGGATCACGGGCGCGAAATCCTTCACCGGGTCGAAGGGCAGCGTCGGGAAGACGCTCGGGGCGATGGCGAGCGAGCCGATGTCGCCCAGCAGCAGCGTGTAGCCGTCGGGCGGCGATTTCGCGACGAAGTCGGCGCCGATGTTGCCGGTCGCGCCCGGCTTGTTCTCGACGATGACGGTCTGCCCGAGGGCCTCGGTGAGCTTCGGCCCCAGCGAGCGCGCGAGGATGTCGGAAGTGCCGCCCGGCGGGTAGGGCACGATGATCTTGATCGACTTGGCGGGCCAGGCCTGCGCGGCGACGGTGCTGGCGAGCGCGATGGCGGCAGCGCCGGCGAATGCGGCGATCCTGCGGACGGTGTTCATGGGACTTCTCCTCTGGTTGTCGTGCGTGGAATGCTGCGTCAGACGGGCGTGAGGGCGCGACCGCTCGCGAAGTAGCTCGCGAGGTTGTCGAGCACGAGCTGGCCCATCGCGGCGCGCGTGTCGGTCGTGGCGCTCGCGATGTGCGGGGTGAGGACGACATTGTCCAGGGCGAGGAGAGCCTGCGGCACGCGCGGCTCGTCGGCAAAGACGTCGAGCGCGGCGCCGGCGATGCGCTTCTCCGCGAGGGCCGCGATCAGCGCCGGCTCGTCGATCACCGAGCCGCGCGCGATGTTGACGACATAGCCCTGCGGGCCCAGCGCCTCGATCACGGCGGCGGAGACGAGCCCGCGCGTCGACTCGCCGCCGGCGGTGGCGACCATGAGGAAGTCGCACCAGCGCGCCAGCTCGGCGAGCGAGTGTTCGAAAGGGTAGGGCGCGTCCGGGCTCTGCCGCCGGTTGTGGTAGCGGATCTCCATGTCGAAGCCCTCGGCGCGCGTGGCGATGGCGCGGCCGATGCGCCCCAGCCCGAGGATGCCCAGGCGCTTGCCGCTCGCCTTGAACGCCAGCGGCATCGGTCCCTTGAGCCAGCCGCCGGCGCGCACGTACCGGTCGCCCGCAGTGATGCCGCGCGCCACGTCGACGAGGAGCGCCATGGCGAGGTCGGCCACGCAGTCGGTGAGCACGTCGGGCGTGTTGGAGACGACCACGCCCTTTTTCTTCGCATGCTCGACGTCGACGTTGTCGTAACCCACGCCGAAGTGGGCGATGAGCTTCAGGTTCGGTGCCGCATCGATCTGCGCGGCGTTGACGCCGTTGCGGCCCGAGGAGGCGAATGCAGCGATCGCCGCCCCGTGCTCGGCGAGTAAGGCGGCGGCATCCGGCGCCTGGTGCAGGCGCAGGAGCGTGTAGTTGGCGGCAAGGCCCTGCTCCACCAGCGGCAGGAGCGGGCCCAGTTGCAGGACGGTCGGTTTCGGCATGGGTGGCCTAGTGGATCTCGGGTTCCGGAGTGGAAGTGTCGCCGGCGAGGAAGTCGAAGTCGCACCCCTCGTCGGCCTGGGTCACGTGCGCGAGGTAGAGCGAGCCGAAGCCGCGCGTGTAGCGCGGCGCGGGCGGCGTCCAGGCGGCGCGGCGGCGCGCGAGCTCGGCGTCGTCGACCAGCAGCTCGAGGCGCCGGGCCGGCACGTCGAGCGCGATGCGGTCGCCGTCCCGCACCAGCGCGAGCGGGCCGCCCGCGTGCGACTCGGGCGAGACGTGCAGGACGCACGCCCCGTAGCTGGTCCCGCTCATGCGCGCGTCCGAGATGCGCACCATGTCGCGCACCCCCGCCTGCAGCAGCTTCTTCGGGATGGGGAGCTGGCCCCACTCCGGCATGCCGGGTCCGCCCTGCGGGCCGGCGCTCTGCAGCACGATGACCGAGTCGGCCGTCACGGGCAGGTCCGGGTCGTCGATGCGCGCGGCCATGTCGTCATAGCTGGCGAAGACGATCGCGGGCCCGGTGTGCTTCTGCAGGCGCACTTCCATGGCCGGCGGCTTGATCACGGCGCCGCGCGGCGCGAGGTTGCCGGTAAGGACGGCGAGCCCATCCTTCGCGACCAGCGGATTGTCGCGCGTGCGGATCACGTCGTCGTTGAATACCGACGCCCCGGCGAGGTTCTCGCCCAGCGTGCGGCCGTTGACCGTGGCAGCCGATGGCTCGAGGAGGTCGGTGATGCGCGAGAGCAGGCCGCGCAGGCCCCCCGCATAGAAGAAGTCCTCCATCAGGTACCTGCCCGCCGGGCGGATGTCGGCGAGCACCGGCGTCCTGCGCGCCAGCGCGTCGAAGCGCGCGAGATCCAGCGCCACTCCCGCACGGCGCGCCACGGCGATCAGGTGGATGGCGGCGTTGGTCGAACCGCCCAGGGCGAGCACCGTGGTGACCGCGTTGTGGATCGCGCGCGCGTCGACGACGTCGCGCACCTTGAGGTCCTCCCAGACCATGTCGACGATGCGCTTGCCGCACAGGGTCGCCATCTGCGCGTGGCGCGAGTCGGGTGCCGGGATGGAAGCGGCCCCGGGCAGCGTGAGACCCATCGCCTCGGCGGCGCTCGTCATCGTGGATGCCGTGCCCATGGTCATGCAGTGCCCCGGGGAGCGCGCGATGCCGCTCTCGACCTCCTGCCAGTCCTCTTGCGTGATGTTGCCGGCGCGCAGTTCCGCCCAGTACTTCCACGAGTCGCTGCCGCTGCCGAGCGGCTGTCCGCGATAGTCGCCGCGCAGCATCGGCCCCGCCGGCACGAAGATCGCCGGCAGGTTCATGGCCAGCGCCCCCATGATGAGCGCGGGCGTGGTCTTGTCGCAGCCGCCCATCAGCACGCAGCCGTCGATGGGATAGCTGCGCAGCAACTCCTCCGTCTCCATCGCGAGGAGGTTGCGGTAGAGCATCGTCGTGGGCTTCTGGAACGGCTCCGCGAGAGTGAGGGCCGGCAACTCCACGGGAAAGCCGCCCGCCTGCCAGACGCCGCGCTTCACTTCCTCCGCGCGTTGCCGGAAATGCGTGTGGCAGGGGTTGATGTCGCTCCAGGTGTTGACGATCGCGATGACGGGCTTGCCGGCGTAGTCCGAGCGGTGGAATCCCATCTGCGCGGTGCGCGAGCGGTGGCCGAACGAGCGCAGGTCGTTCACCCCATACCAGCGGTGGCTGCGCAGTTCCTCGGGTTTCTTGCGGCGTTCAGTCATCGGGATTTGCTTTCGCCCGCGATGGTAGCGCTACCATTCCGGGTGTGTCAATGCGCCGCGTGGCAGGCGGATCAGGCGCTCGCGCGCGGGATGATCGTGGTGCCCAGATCGATGATGCGCGGGCCTTCGGGATTGCCCGCGATCCGGTCGAGCAGGAAGCGCGCAGCCTGCCGGCCGATGGCCGTTCCGTCGATGCGCGTGGTGGACAGCGGCGGGTCGGTGTCGCGCGCGAAATCCAGGTCGCCGAAGCCGAAGATGCGCAGACGGCCCGGAATGTCGATGCCGCGGGCGCGCGCCTCGATGAGGGCACCCAGCGCCAGGAAGTCGGAGCTGCAGTAGATGGCGTCGAGGTCATCGTGCCTCTCGATCAGCGCGGCCAGGGCCCGCCGGCCGTCGCCGATGATCGTGGGCGCGTGCACGACGCGCACCGGCACTTTCCCCATCCCCAGGCGCACCGCCGCATCCGAGAAGCCGTTGCGGCGCAGACCCGCGCGGTGGTCGTCCCCGGAGATCATGGCCGCGCGCCGCACGCCCCTGGCGGCAAGGTATTCCGCCGCGGCCGCGCCCGCCTTCTCGTGGGAAAAGCCGACCAGCATGTCGATCGGGGTCGGCGTGAGGTCCCAGGTCTCCACCACCGGGATCGCCGCTGCCGCCAGCCGACGACGGCCCTCGGGCGAATGCAGGACGCCTGTCAGGACCACGCCGTCGGGGCGCCGGCCGATGATCGCGTCGAGGAGCGCATCCTCGCGCGTGCCGTCGTAGCCGCTTTCGCCCAGCATCACCTGGTAGCCCTCGCTGCGCAGCGCCTCGGTGAGCGCCTGCACCGTCTCGAGGAACATCGGGCTCGCGATGGTCGGGACGATCGCGGCGACCAGCCGGCTGCGGCTCGAGGCCAGCCCGCCGGCCACGCGGTTGGGCACGTAGCCGGTGCGCGCCACCGCCTCCGACACACGGGCCAGCGTTTCCGGCGCGACCTGGTCCGGCGTGTTGAGCGCCCGCGAGACGGTGATCGGCGACACCCCCGCGATGCGCGCCACGTCGGCCAGGGTCAGTCCCCCGGCGCCACGGCGGGCGCGGCGCGGACGGGGTGACGGAGGCGGGTCGGGTAGGGACATGGCAGGGCCTGGATAGCGTCATGATAACGCTACCATGCCTGCGTGGTGCGGCGGCCGACGCCAGGAATGCGCGGACCCGGCTCCGGGTGCGCTAGGGGGTCGCGCGGCGCCGCTTGAAGTAACGGAACGCGGGCTCCGTGAACAGCATCACGATCACGAAGCGCAGGACGTGGGCGGCGGTGACGAATGCCACGCCCACGCGCAGCACCTTCGCCGTGATCGCCATTTCGGCAATGCCGCCCGGTGCGCAGGCGAGGAGCAAGGTCGCCGGCAGCAGGCCCATCGACCAGGCGAGGCCGAGGGCGAGCAGCGTGGCGAGTACCAGCATCACCGCGATGGAAGCGAGCACCGCCGCCATGAAGCGCGGGGCGTCGCGCAGGAAGCTCTGCTGGAAGCGCGCGCCCAGGCTGCAGGCGAGGAGCACCTGCGCGCCGTTGGTGAGCCAGGCCGGAATCGAGGAGAAGATCACGTCGGCGATCGTGAGCGCGATCACCGCGAGGAGCGGTCCCATCATGAAAGGGTTGGGAAGCCGGATGCGCCGCCACGCGTATGCCGCGGCGATGGCGATGGCCGTGAGCAGGACGAGCTTGCCGGCATCGAAAGGGACGGCGACCGGACGGTAGTCGTCGGTGCCGGTCTGCCCGAGCAGCGTGATGGCCACGGGCACCGAAGTCACCACCACGAGCAGGCGCAGCGAGTGGGCGAGCGCGACGCGGTCCACGAGGGCCGCGTGCCTCTCCGCGAGATTCACCATCTCCTGCGCGCCGCCGATGGCGCTCGAAAAGAAGGCGGTCGCGTGGTCCACGCGCGCCACGCGCTCCAGGAAATGGCTCGTGGCGATGCCGACCAGGAATACGCCGGTGGCCGCCAGGAGGAGGGCGGGGCCGTGCGCCAGCAACTCGCGTGCCACGGTCGGCGTGAAGTAGAGGCCGAGGGCCATGCCGATGGTGAGTTGTCCCGCCTCCTTGCCGAAGGGGGGCGCCTCGAGGCTCGCGCCGCCGAACTGGACGATCGCCATGCCCGCGAGAGGCCCGATCATCCACGGCAGCGGCGTCGCGAGCCACGCGCAGAGCGCGCCGCTCGCCACGCACACCGCGAGCGCGCCGGCGATCGCGGCGATCTTCTTCGTGTTCATGTGCGGCATTGTGCCGTCACGATCGACTTGACGTGCATCAAAGGCGGCGTTGGCCCAAAGGCTAATCTGCGCTCTGGCAGGAAAGCCGTCGCAAGTCCGCCTGCCCGATCCGAACATGAACCCCTATGTAGTCTTCCTGCTGTACATGGCCGCGATCCTCGGCGTCGTGGCGGTGATGCTGTTGCTCAACCGCATCCTCGGGCCGAAGACGATCGACAGCGAGACCAAGCTCGAGCCCTTCGAGTGCGGCGCCACCCCGGTGGACACGCACAACGTGAAGGCGGTCCCGATCAAGTACTACGCGGTGGCCATCATCTTCATCCTGTTCGACCTGGAGACGGTGTTCCTCTTCATCTGGGCGCTGGGCGCGCAGCCGCTCACCGGGTTCATGCTCTTCACGCTGGGCCTCTTCGTGGCGCTCCTGGTGCTGATCCTCCTTTATGTCTACAAGGCGCAGCTGCTGGAGGGCGTGCGGCAATGACGGCCGACTCCCGGATCATTCCCATCGTTCCCGCGGGCCCCTCGGGAAAGTCGGCCGCCTTCGAGTACCTCTCGACGCGCAAGGACGAGCTGGTCGGCTGGGCGCGCAAGTTTTCGCTCTTCCCCTATCCGTTCGTCACCGCCTGCTGCGCGATGGAATTCATGGCGGTGAGCTCCACGCCCTACGACACGGACCGCTTCGGCGCCGCGCTGCCGCGCTTCTCGCCCCGCCAGTCCGACCTGCTCATGGTGGTGGGAACGGTCACCCACAAGCAGGCGCCGATCCTCCTCAAGGTGTACGAGCAGATGTGCGAACCGAAGTGGGTGATGGCCTTCGGCGTGTGCGCGACGAGCGGCGGCTTCTACCAGAACTACGCCGCGCTGCCCGGCATCGACAAGATCATTCCCGTGGACATCTACATCCCCGGCTGCCCGCCGCGCCCCGAGACGGTGATCGACGGGATCATGCAGCTGCAGGCGAAGATCGCGGGCGAGAAGCACCCCATCATCACGAAGGACTTCTGACCGTGGTCGAGGAACGAGCCACAAGAAAATGACAACGGGCGCCGAGGTGTTCGACCGGGTGAAATCCCGCCTTGCGACGAAGGAGGAGGAGGAATCGTTGTCGGGGACGGCTCGTTCCTCGACCGCGCTATCGCACGGCATCCTGGTCGTGAACCTGGCGCCATCCGCGGTGGCCGATGCGGTGCGCGCGCTGCGCGACGAGTTCGGCTTCGACGTCTTCCTCGACGTGACGGCGGTGGACTGGCCGGCGGACGCGCTGCGCTTCGAGGTGGTGTGGCACTTCTACTCGACGCGGCACCTGGTGCGCGTGCGCCTGAAGGCGCGCGTGCCGGAAGCGCGGCCGGTCGTCGCCTCGCTCACCTCGCTCTATGGCTCGGCCGCGTTCATGGAGCGCGAGTGCCACGACATGTACGGCATCGTGTTCGAGGGCAACGCCGACCTGCGCCCGATCCTGCTCTACGAGGGATTCGTCGGCCACCCCCTGCGCAAGGATTACCCCAAGGATCGCGAGCAGCCGATCGTGCCGTATCGGGGTCAGGTTGCTCCGTAATGAGAACACCAAGCTGTCATTCGTCCGGGCTTCGTTAGAAGTGCAACCTGAACCCATGAGTCTGCGCATCGCCAACCCCGTCCGCCCCGCCTTCGTGAAGAGCGACCGCGAGGACACGGTGATCGTGAGCATCGGCCCGTCGCACCCGGCCACGCACGGCACCATCCAGATCTTCGCGGAGATGGACGGCGAGCGGATCCTGCGCGCGGACGTGCACTGCGGCTACCTGCACCGGGGCTTCGAGAAGGAGTGCGAGTCGCACACCTGGCACAACCTGATTCCCTACGTCGACCGGTTGAACTACTGCTCGCCGCTCATCAACGACTTCGCCTACTGCGATGCCGTCGAGCGGCTGATGGGCGTCGAGGTGACCAGGCGCTGCGTGATCCTGCGCACGCTGCTTTCCGAGTACTCGCGGCTGTGCGACCACATCACCTGCGTGGCGGCGACCCTCATGGAGCTGGGGGCGATGACCGCCTTCCTGTACCTGGTGATGATCCGCGACTACATGTACGAGCACATCGCCGCGCTCACCGGCGCCCGGGTCACGCATTCCTACGGGCGCATCGGCGGCTTGGCCCGCGACCTGCCGCCCGGCTGGCTCGAGCGCATGGAGGAGATCCTCGTCCAGTACGACGACTTCGTCGGCCGCGTGCACGGCCTCGTGGACAGGAACCGCATCTTCATCGACCGCATGCGCGACGTCGGCGTGCTCACCCCCGCGGACGCCCTCTCCTACGGCTACACCGGGCCGATGCTGCGCTCGACCGGCCTTGCCCGGGATCTCCGCAAGGACACGCCCTACCTCGCCTACGCCGAGCTCGACTTCGAGGTGCCGGTCGGAATCAAGGGCGACAACTACGACCGCTACTACGTGCGCATGCGCGAGATGGACGAGTCGGTGCACATGATGCGGCAACTCGTCGACCTGCTGCCCGACGGGCCGATCAACGTGGATGACCGGCGCTGCACCTTCCCGGAGAAGACTCTCGTCTACGGCGAGATCGAGTCCCTCATCAACCACTTCAAGCTGGTGATGGAAGGCCCGCGCGTGCCCGCCGGCGAGATCTACGTGGCGCACGAGGCGGCCAACGGGGAGCTCGGTTTCTACCTCGTGTCGACCGGCGAGGGCGTGCCCTACAAGGTGCACTGCCGCGCGCCCAGCTTCGTGCACATGGGCGGCGCGCACCGGATGCTCGAGGGCTACCAGCTCGCGGACCTCGTGCCCACCTTCGGCTCGATCAACATGATCGGCGGGGAGTGCGACCGGTGAAGCACCTCATCCCCGAGTTCGAGAAGATGAAGGAGCGCTACCCGGAAGGCTTCGAGTCCTCGCTGGTGCTGCCCTGCCTGCGCCGCATCCAGGAGGACCGCGGCTACGTGGCCGAGGAGGACATCGCCGGCGTGGTCGAGTACCTCAAGGTGCCGCGCATCCAGGTCGAGGAAGTGCTTTCCTACTACACGATGCTGCGCCGCCACCCCATCGGCAAGTACCACCTGCAGGCGTGCCGCAACATCGCCTGCTCGATGCGCGGCTCGGAGGGCGTCATCGCCCACCTGTGCAGGAAGCTGGGCGTGCAGCCCGGCCAGACCACGCCCGACGGACGCTTCACGGTCACCGAGGTCGAGTGCCTGGGCTCCTGCGGCACCGCGCCCGTGGTGATGGTGAACGAGGCCTACCACGAGAACATGAGCGCGGAAAAGCTCGACCGGCTGATAGAAGGGCTCGACTAACCATGCCCGGCCGCCAGCTCATCATCGACTTCGAGGTGACGCCCACCTCGCACACGCTCGAGGCGTACCGCGCCCGCGGTGGCTACGCGACGCTCGAGAAGGCGCTCCGGACGATGCAGCCGGCGGACATCACCAAGGAAGTCACCGCATCGGGCCTGCTGGGCCACGGCGGCGCCGCCTTCCCGGTGGGCCGCAAGTGGGGCGTGATGAAGCCCATCCCGGGCGAAACCCATTACCTCTGCGCCAATGCCGACGAGGGCGAGCCGGGCACCTTCAAGGACCGCTGGATCCTCGAGTTCGCGCCGCACCTGCTGGTCGAGTCGATGCTGATCACGTCGTACGCGCTGGGCGTGCGCCATGCCTTCGTCTACATCCGTGGCGAGTTCGACCTGCCCTGGCGGCGCATCCAGAACGCCATCGACGAGGCGTACGCGGCCGGGTATCTCGGCACGAAGCTCTTCGGCACCGAGTTCCTCCTCGACATCGTCGTCTACCGCGGTGCCGGGTCCTATGTGTGCGGCGAGGCTTCCGGGCTCATCACCTCGATCGAGGGCAGGAAGCCCTATCCGCGCAACCGTCCGCCGCGCCTCACCGTGCGCGGCCTCTACCAGAAGCCCACGGTCATCAACAACGTCGAGTCGCTCGCCAACATCACCGGCATCATCCGCATGGGGGCCGAGGAGTTCCGCAAGGTCGGCACGGCCAAGAGCCCGGGCACGCAGTTGATCTCCATCTCCGGCCACATCGCGAAGCCGGGCGTGTACGAGGTCGAGTACGGCTACCCCTGGGTCAAGTTCCTCGACGAGGACTGCGGCGGCATGCTGCATGGGGCGAAGCTGAAGTGCGTGGTTCCCGGCGGCATCTCGACCAAGGTGCTCACGCGCGCCGAGATCGAGCCGCTGACCCTCTGCCACGAGTCGGTGAACCCGGCCGGCTCCGGCATCGGTTCCGGCGGCATGATCGCGATCGCCGAGGGCACCTGCATGGTGCGGCTGCTGCAGGTGCTGCTGCGCTTCTACCACCACGAGTCCTGCGGCCAGTGCACGCCGTGCCGCGAGGGCATGGGGTGGATGCACCGCATCATCGACCGGATCATCGCCGGCCAGGGCGTGCCCGAGGACATCGACCGCCTCTACGCCATCTCGCACGCCAACGACGGCACCACCATCTGCGGCATGGGCGACGCGGCCGGCTACGCGACCGTCGGCATCCTGAACAAGTACCGCGACGAGTTCGAGTACTACATCCTGAACAAGCGCTCGAAGTGCGACGGGAGGCTCGTATGCCTCGCCTGACGTTCGACGGTCGCGAGATCGAGGCGGCTGCCGGCCAGACCGTCATGCAGGCGGCGACGGCGGCCGGGATCTTCATCCCGTACTTCTGCTGGCACCCGCAGCTCTCCGTGCCCGGCAACTGCCGCATCTGCGTGGTGGGCGTGGAGGACAAGGGCGGCGAGTGGGTCGAGATCGCGTGCAACATGCCGGTGACCGAGGGCATGGTGGTCTACACCAACTCGGAAAAGGTGCGCGCGCGCCGCAAGGCGACGATGGAGTTCATCACGTTGAACCACCCCGTCGACTGCGGCATCTGCGACAAGGCGGGCGAGTGCACGCTGCAGGACTACCACTACGAGTACAACGGCGAGCGTTCGGTGTCGCGCGATGCCAAGGGCCACGCCACCAAGCATTACGAGCTTTCCCCGCGCATCGTCCTCGACAACGAGCGCTGCATCCAGTGCACGCGCTGCGTGCGCTTCACGCGCGAGATCTCGAAGTCGAACGGGCTGGGCATGCAGAACCGCGCCGACCACTCGCTGGTGCGCCCGGTGGAGGACGGCTCCTTCGCCGCCGACCCGTACTCCGACAACGTGATCGACATCTGCCCGGTCGGCGCCCTGCTGTCGCGCTCCTTCCTGCACAAGGCGCGCGTCTGGTACCTCCAGCCCACGCCGTCGGTGTGCCCGGGCTGCGCGCGCGGCTGCACCGTGAACCTCTGGCACCGGCGCCCGGAGTGGAAGCTGCGCTCCCCCGGCATGCGCGCGCAGAACGAGTCGATCGACCGCGTGACCCCGCTTGAGAACCCGGCGGTGAACGGGCCGTGGATCTGCAACAAGGGCCGCGACCTCGCGAAGATCTTCGGCCGCGCCCGCGCGGACACGGCCATGCTCAAGGGCAAGCCCGCCGAACTGCCGGTGGCGCTCGCCGCGGCTCGCGCCCTGGTGGCGGCGGCGGCGAGGCCGGTGGCGATCGTCTCGAGCTGGGGCTCCAACGAGGAACTGGCTGCCTGCAAGGCCGCGCTCGGCGCACGCTTCCGGGCCTTCGTGAAGGCGGACCATGCGCCCGAACCGGGCGAGGTGGTCGAGGATCAGCTCCTCATCCGCGCCGACAAGAATCCCAATGCCGAGGGCGCGAAGAGCCTCTTCGGCGAGGCCGACCCCGACATCCCGCAGGATGCGGATCTCGTCCTCGTCTGGGGCGAGGGCTTCGACTTCGGCCGCATCCCCTCGGGCGCGAAGATCGTGTACCTCAACGCCTGGCTGCAGCCGGAAAACGGCCACGCCGACGTGTTCGTGCCGGTGAGCATCCAGACCGAGCGCGACGGCCACTACACCAATTGCAACGGCGTCGAGAGCGCGTTCGCCAAGTGTTTCGCGAAGGCGCCCGGCGTGGCCCACGCGCAGGAGGTCTTCATGGCGCTCGCGGGCGCCTCCGGTGGTGGCGCATGATCGCCGACCTCGTCATCTCGCTCATCTTCATCGGCTACGCGATCAGCGTGCTGATGGGCTTCGGCACGATCCTCACCTGGGTCGAGCGCAAGCAGGCCGCGGTGATGTCGGATCGCATCGGCGCCAACCGCGCCTACATCCGCATCCCCTTCACGCAGGTGAAGCTGGTCTGGCTGGGTCTTTTCCACGGCATGGCCGACGGGCTGAAGATGCTCCTCAAGGAGGACTTCAAGCCGCGCACCTACGACTGGTACGCCTATGCGGTGGCGCCCTGGGTGGTGTTCACGCCGGTGCTGCTCGTCTTCGCGGTCATTCCCTTCGGCGGCATGCTCACGCCGGCGAAGCTGTGGGCGCCGCTCGCGGGATTCTTCGGCGACAAGAGCTTCCCGATGCAGATCGCCTCGCTCGACGCGGGCCTCCTCATCGTCTTCGCCTTCAGCGGGCTGACCATCATCGGCGCCATGCTCGCCGGCTGGTCGTCCTCCAACAAGTTCTCCCTCCTGGGCGCGCTGCGGGCCGGTTCGCAGATGATCTCCTACGAGCTGGTGCTGGGCCTCACGGTGCTGGGCCTGGTCCTCATCTACGGCACCATCGACCTGGGCGCCATGGTGCGGCACCAGTCGGGAACGGTGCTCGGGTTCCTGCCGGCCTGGGGCATCGTCTACCAGCCCTTCGCGGCCACGCTCTTCCTCACCGCGGCCATCGCCGAGAACAAGCGCATTCCGTTCGACCTCCCCGAGGCGGAGTCGGAGCTGATCGCCGGCTACTACACCGAATACAGCGCCATGAAGATGGGCCTCTTCATGTTCGCGGAATTCATCGAGATCGCGATCGTCGGCGCGCTCTTCACCACGCTCTTCCTCGGCGGCTACAACCTGCCGTACATGTCGGATGCCGGCTTCGCCTTCCCCGGCGGCGCGCAGGTGGCGCTGCCGCATGGCGCCGTGGTGGTGACGCAGCTCACGGTGTTCCTGCTCAAGGTCTTCGTCATGTGCAGCTTCCAGATCCTCATCCGCTGGTCGCTGCCGCGCTTCCGCTACGACCAGGTGCTGACCTTCGCGTGGAAGTTCATGTTCCCGCTGGCGCTCGCGAACCTGTGCGTGACCGCCGTCCTCGTCTGGGCCCTGCGCGCATGAGCCGCAAGACCCACGTGCGCAAGCGCTACTGGAACGAGCCCGAGATGGGCCTGTGGGAACGCGCCTACCTGCCCGAGATCCTGCGCGGCCTTTTCATCACCGGCGGCATCTTCCTCGCCAACATGGCCAAGTGGATGACCGGCCGCAAGGGCGCGCTCACCACCTATTACCCCGAGGAGACGCGCTTCGACTACGCGCAGGCCTTCCGCGGCAAGCACATCCTCACGACGCGCCCGGACGGCTCGCCGCAGTGCATCGCCTGCAACATGTGCGCGACGGTGTGCCCGGCCAGGGTGATCGAGATCGAGGCGGCGTTCGACCCCGCCGACAGCGCGCATCCGAAGTACCCGGCGCGCTTCGAGATCGACTACTCGCGCTGCATCTTCTGCGGGCTGTGCGTGGAAGCCTGCCCCGAGGACGCCATCCGCATGGTGAAGGAGGTCCCGGACCTGCCGGCGACCGACCGCTCGCAGATGTGGCTCGGCAAGGAAGAACTGCTCACCTGGAAGCCGCAGTCCGACGTGGCGAAGCCCTATCCGCCCGCCCCGGACGCTTCCGGCAAGGGAGGCCCGGCATGATCCACGACTTTCTCGCCCATCTCGAGACGGTGCTCCTGTGGGGGTTCGCCGGCTGCGCCTTCGTGAGTGCCTCCCTCATGCTGGTGCTGCGCCAGCCGATGCGCGTGGCGATCGCCCTGGTGTCGTGCATGGTGTTCCTCGGCGGCGTGTATGGCCTGCTGGGCGTGCACTTCATCGCCGCCTTCCAGGTGCTCATCTACGTCGGCGCGGTGATGGTGTTCATGGTCTACGCCATCATGCTGCTCGACCCGCGCGACGAGGCCGCCACCGCGCGGCACTCGAAGTACCTGTGGGTCGGCATCGGCGCCTTCGCGCTGCTCGCGGAGGCGCTGGCCGTGGGCTACTGGAACGACCTGCCGCCCGCCCCGCGCGGCGCCGCGGGCGAGCCCTTCGACATCGCGCGCTTCTCCACCACGTTCCTGACCGAGTACTGGCTGCACTTCGAGCTCACCTCGGTGCTGCTGCTGGCGGCGGTGGTGGCGGCCCTCGCCGTGATCCAGGAAAACCGGAGGCACGAGAAGCATGGATAAGGTGCAGATGCTGCAGGTGCTGGCCGCATCGCTCTTCGCGCTGGGGCTCACCGGCGTCATCATCCGGCGCAACGTCCTGGTGATGCTGATGTGCATGGAGCTGATGCTGAACGGCGTCAACCTGAGCCTCGTCACCTTCGCGCACACGACGGGCTCCGCGGTCGGCGCCGTGCTCGTGTTCCTCGTCTTCGTCGTGGCCGCCGCGGAGATCGCCATCGCTATCCCGATCGTGCTGCTGTTGGTGCGGCGCAAGCGCTCGCTCGACATCGAGTCCTACTCGGACCTCAAGGGTTAAGGCCCCATGGGACTGCTCACGCTCATCGTCCTGCTCCCGCTCCTGGGCTTCCTCGCGAACGGGCTCCTGGGCAACCGCCTCGGCAAGGGCTTCGTGTCGGCGGTCGCCTGCGGCATGCCCGCCATCGCCTTCGCGGTGACGATCAAGTGCTTCCTCGACCTGAAGACCGGCGGCTGGACGCCGCTCGCCGAGACCGCGTACCTGTGGACGATGGTGGGGCAGGACACCTTCGAGGTCGCCTTCTGGTTCGACCGGCTGACCGCCGTGATGGCGCTCATCGTCACCGGCGTGGGCACCCTGATCCACATCTACTCCATCGGCTACATGCACGAGGACAAGAGCTACGCGCGCTACTTCGCGTACCTGAACCTCTTCCTCTTCTTCATGCTGCTGCTGGTGCTGGGCAAGTCGCTCCTGGTGCTCTTCGTCGGCTGGGAGGGCGTGGGACTGGCTTCCTACCTCCTCATCGGCTTCTGGTTCGGCGACGCGGAGAAGGCTGCCGCAGGAAAGAAGGCGTTCGTCGTCAACCGCATCGGCGACGCCGGGTTCCTGCTCGGGATGTTCGTGATCTACGCCACGCTCGGCACGCTGGACATGCCGAAGATCAACGCCGCCTTCATGGGCGCCTCGGTCCCGGCGGTATCGGCGAGCCTGGTCGGCATCCTCCTCTTCATCGGCGCCACCGGGAAATCGGCGCAGATTCCCCTCTACGTGTGGCTCCCGGACGCGATGGCCGGCCCGACGCCCGTCTCCGCGCTGATCCACGCGGCGACCATGGTGACGGCGTGCGTCTACCTCGTGGCGCGCATGTCCGGCATCTACCTGCACGCGCCCGAGGCGTCCGCGGTGATCGCGGTGATCGGCGCCCTGACGGCGCTGGTGGCCGCCACCATCGCCATCGCCCAGGACGACATCAAGAAGGTGCTGGCCTACTCCACCGTGTCGCAGCTGGGCTTCATGTTCGTGGCCCTCGGCGTCGGCGCCTACGGCGTGGCGGTCTTCCACGTCTACACGCATGCGTTCTTCAAGGCCTGCCTCTTCCTCGGCGCCGGGAGCGTCATCCACGCCATGTCGGGCGAGCAGGACATCCAGAAGATGGGCGGGCTGGCCAGGAAGATCCCGGTCACCTTCGTCACCTTCGCCATCGCCACCGCGGCGATCGCCGGCATCCCGCCGCTCTCCGGGTTCTTCTCCAAGGACGAGATCCTCTGGTTCGCGCTCGCGAGCGACCGCGGCGGCTCGGTGCTGCTGCTGGCGGTGATGGCCTTCACCGCGTTGCTGACCGCGTTCTACATGTTCCGCCTGCTGTGGCGCACGTTCTTCGGCGCCCCGCGCATGCGGAAGGAAGTCGAGCACCACATCCACGAGTCGCCGTTGTCGATGACGGGCGTCCTGATGGTGCTGGCCTTCGCCTCCGCGGTCGGCGGGTTCCTCTCGATCCCGCACTTCCTCGAGCCCATGGTGGCGCTGCCCGGCATCAGGCCGGGCATGGACGCCTGGCACTACTGGGTGGTGGGCGGGTCG
>CAZOIB010000360.1:0-3974 GCA_964579785.1 uncultured Lysobacter sp.
CTGCACCGAGAAGTAGATGATCGGCAGGTTCACCACGCCGATGAGGGCGAGGAGCGCCGCGGCCCGGTCGCCGCGGCGCGGGTCCTCGAAGGCATTCGAGAGCGCGATGTAGCCGAAGTACAGGAAGAGCAGCACCAGCTCGGAGGTGAGGCGCGCATCCCAGACCCAGTAGGTTCCCCACGTGGGCCGGCCCCAGAACGCTCCCGTCCAGAGGGCGACGAAGGTGAACAGGGCGCCGGTCGGGGCGATGGCGCGCGCCATCATCGCCGACAGGCGCGTGTTGAAGACGAGCGTCAGCCCGCAATAGCAGGCCATGATGAAGTACAGGAACATCGACATCCAGGCGGTCGGGACATGGATGAAGATCACGCGGTACACGGCCCCCTGCTGGGCATCCGTGGGTGCCACGAGGAGCCCCAGGTACAGGCCCCAGGCGGCCAGCGCCGCGGCCAGGATGTAGAACCAGGGCGCCAGCCGGCCGGCCAGCCGGTAGAACGTCGACGGGGAGGAGAAATAGAACCAGTTCATGGAGTTGGCGTGGATTTCTCGAAGGCGAAGTATCGCCCGGGCGGGGAAAATCCGGTTGCGGGAACGCAAAGGGGCCGTTTCGCCATGGCGCTCAATCGACCGCGATCCGCACGGCTGCGCCGATCGCCCAGGGCAGGCCCACCAGGGCGGCGATGAGTGCCGCCCCCAGTAGCGACAGGTGCGGCGCCGCGGAAAGCCCGGTGGCCTGCGCCTCCGACGCGCCGGCGCCGAAGATCAGGACGGGGACGAAGAGGGGGAGTGCCAGCAGGGCCAGCAGCATGCCGCCGCCACGCGCCCCGAGGGCCAGGGCCGCGCAGGCCCCGCCCAGGAGCGACAGCACCGGCGTGCCGATGGCGAGCGACAGGGCCTGCACGGCCAGCGTGTCGGGGGAAAGCCCGTACTGCAGGCCGATCAACGGGGAGAGCAGGGTGAGCGGCAGGCCGGAGACCACCCAGTGCGCCGTGATCTTGCCCGCGGCCCAGCCGAGCGCCGGATGCGGGGACAGCGTCATCTGCTCGAGGGAGCCGTCCGCATAGTCCGCGGCGAACAGTCCCGGCAGCGCGAGGAAGGCGGCCAGGAGCGCGCCGACCCAGATCACGCCCGGTCCGATGCGGGTGAGGAGCTGCGGCTCGGCGCCGATGCCCAGGGGAAAGAGCGAGGCGACGAGCGCGAAGAAGGCCACGGTGAGCACCGCTTCGTCCGGGTGCCGCCACGACAGGCGCATGTCGCGCGCCATCGCCCAGGCGTATCCCCCCGAGAAGGATCCCGCGGCTTGCCTGCCAGGGACGGTTTTCGTGGTCACGGCGCGCCGGAGCTCAGGCGAGACGCAGCTCGCGCACCACGCCGGAGGCGGGGGCAAGCCGATGGTGGGTCGCGACCAGCGCGAAGCCGCCGCCGGCGAGGTGACGGTCGAGGAGGGCGACGAACAGTTCCTGGCCGGCGTCGTCGAGTGCGGTGAGCGGCTCGTCGAGCACCCAGAATTCGGCGGGGTCGAGAGCGAGGCGGGCGAGCCCGATGCGCCGGCGCTGCCCGGCCGAGAGACGGCGTGCCGGCAGGCGGCGGCGCTTCTCGAGTCCGACGGCGGCGAGCGCCTCGTGCCGCTGGTGGGTGGTCGATGCGGCACCGCGCAGGCGCAGCGAGAACTCGAGGTTTTCCTCGGCGGTGAGGTCGTCCTTGAGCGCCGGCAGGTGTCCGGCGTAGGCCGTGCCCGCGCGCATGCGTTCCGGATCGATGCCGGACGGTTCGCCGTGCCAGACGATGCTGCCCTCGTCGGGGCGGGTGAGTCCGGTGACGCAGCGCAGGAGTGTCGTCTTGCCGCAGCCGTTGGGACCGCGCACGCACAGCAGTTCCCCGCCGGCGATGCCGAAGTCGAGTCCCGAGAAGAGCAGGGCCGGCCCGCGGCGGCAGGCCAGGTCGCGAACCTCGATGACGTCGGGCGTGCCGCTGCGGTGCTTTCCGGTCATCGGCGCGGGCGTCTCAAGGAACGACCTTGTCGATGACGATGGCGACTCCCCTGGCGCCCGGCGCGACCGGCTTGCTGGTGCCGACGAGGTCACCGGATTGCGCGGCCGCGCCACCGGCTTTCGAGATGCGCGCCTCGATGACCACCGATGGCGCCTTGGAGAGCGTCGCGGCCGGCGACATGCTCATGGAGTCGTCGAGCTCGAATGCCTTGGGCAACTCGCCGGCGCCGCCACGCAGGATGGCGAGCGGGATGCGCGAGCCGGTTTCCGCGCGCGCGTAGATGAAGAGCGTGTCCGTGGCGGCCGACTTTCCGGCCAGCGCATCGGCGAGCGTCACCGTTCCGGATACCGACTTGCCCGCGGGGCCGGGCGCAGTCGCAGGCGCGCCTCCGGCTGCTTTCGGGGATGCGGTGGCGGGAACCTTCGCCGGCTCGGCTGATGGAGGAGTCGTCGCCGTCCCCGCCGCAGCGAGCACCTTGGACGGGGGCAACGGTTTTCCAGCCGCAGCGGCGCGCGCGCGAACGTCTTCGATGATGTCGCGCGCCTCCTTCGACTCGTTGGATCCTGCGGGAAAAACCGCGTAGAGACGTTCCCAGTAGACGAGGGAGTCCGCGAATTCGCCGCTGTTCAGCTTCGCCGTGCCGGCGAGGGCGAGCGCCTTGGGGTGACGCGGATCGGCTTCCAGCGCGCGCATCACGAGTTGCATCGGCTCGCCCGCCAGGTTGCGGCCGCGCGACAGGGCGAGGGCATCGGCATAGTCGGCCAGGATCGAGGCATCTCCCGGCGCGATCTTCGCGAGATGCGCATAGGCGGAGAGCGCCTTTTCCATCTTGCCGGTGGCGGCGTAGGAGCGGGCGAGCAGCATCCAGCCTTCGACGTCGTTCGGGCGTTCCTGCATCTTCGCTTCCAGGGCGAGGACCATCTCCTCGATCTGGTGATCGCCTGGCTTGGCGCCTGCGGCCGCAAGAACCCTGGGATCGACCACTTCCGGGGTGCCGACCCAAAGGTAAAACCCCACGGCAACCACGGGAATGAGTGCGGCAAAGAAAGCGGCGACGCCCCATGGCTTGCGTATCGCCGTGGCCGGCGCATCGCCGCTGGCGACCAGGTCCTCGTCGGCGCGCGCGGCCAGCTCGGCCAGCGCGGTCTCGCGGGCATCCCTTGGCAGGAGACCGAGGGAGACGTCCGTTTCGATGTCCTGGCGCTGGCCGCGCAGGACGGCCAGGTTGGCCTCGCGAACCGTCGGGCCGGAACCGGCGCGGGAGCGCAGCAACGGGACGAGCACGAAGGCCAGCGCCGCCACGATGAGGAGGGCGGCGGCGATCCAGAATGTGAGCATCGAGGGGGCGGGTCGGGAAGGGAAGCGAGGCCGAATTATACCGAAGGCGGGAGCCCGCCCCGCTTGCGAACGATCAACGGCGCAAATCCCCGTGCCTAATGCTTGGCTTCGCCGATCAGGCGGTCGAGGTGCGGGTCGGCGCGGTGGTTGGCGACGTTCCAGCGCATCACCAGGTACATCGCCCCGGCCACGAAGCCCCCGAACATCACGATGATGGTGTTGATGTGGAAGTTCATCTTGATCATGAGGGCATAGAGCGCCAGCATGACGAGGATGCTCACGTTCTCGTTGAAGTTCTGCACGGCGATCGAGTGTCCGGCGGACATGAGGACATGGCCGCGGTGCTGCAGCAGCGCGTTCATGGGGACCACGAAGAAGCCTGCCATCGCGCCCACCAGGATCAGGAGTCCGTAAACCAGCGGCATCCAGCTCACCCCGATGAGGGTCATCACGAAGAACCCCATCGTCACGCCCACGGGCAGCACGGACACGGCGCGCTTGAGCGGAATGATGCGTGCGGCGATGACGGCGCCGATGGCGATGCCGATGGCGGATATGCCCTGCAGGATCGCCCCTTGCGACAGGGGCAGCTGCAGGTGCTGCTCGGCCCACTTGAGCACGATGAACTGCAGCGTCGCCCCGGC
>CAZOIB010000361.1:0-1970 GCA_964579785.1 uncultured Lysobacter sp.
GACGCGGCCCCCGAACAGCGGTGAAAGCTCCTCCTGCAGGTGGACCAGGTCGAAGGTCGACGTCCTGCTGCTGCGATTGAACTCGACAAGGAGGTCGACGTCGCTCTCCGGTCGAAGCTCGTTCCTCGCCGCGGAGCCGAAGAGGGACATCTTCTTCACCCCATACTTCCTGCAGATCGCCGCCAGCGCGTTCTTGTCGATGACGGGCAGGCGCGCCGATGGCGCGACCTCGTACGACGCCGCACGCTCGTGCAGCGTCGGCGGCGTGCCGGCGGTCTTGTCCAGGATCCCGGCGATTTCCTCGTAGACCAGCGACCGCGGATTGGCGCGGTAGAGCACCTGGTTGCCCCGGCGCTCGACGAGCAGCAGCCCGGCCTCGGCCAGCTGCTTCAGTTCGCGATGCAGGGAACCGGCCGGGACGCCCGTGAGCCGCGAAATCATGCGCACATGGAGCGCGTGCTGCGGCGCCTGGAAGAGCAGCGACAGGACCCTGTGGCGATAGTCGCCAAACAGAAGACCGGCGACAGCCTTGGCCGCCGGCGCCTGACCGGGAGTATCCGCCCTTTGCGTTCTCACCATTGCTACGATTGTAGCATTAATGAGAACAAACCGCCTTCGTCAGCTGCCCAGCCGGTCCGGACGGAAACCGACGTCGCAGATGCGCCCGCGCTGGGCGCGCTTGCCGTCGAACTCCTTCAGCATCTTCGCGTCCAGCGTCTCGGTGGCGCGGTTCTTGCGCTTCACGCCGGAGACGACGAGCGACTTGCCGTCGGTGGTGGCCACGGCCGCGAGCCCGACCTTGTCGGGCAGGCCGATCAGCTGCACGCCGACCCCGCCGTTGGGCCGCGTCGGCAGTTCGTCGGCGGGGAAGACGAGCAGGCGCGCGTCGGCCGAGAGCGCGGCGACGTATTTCTCCTTCGCCGGGTCGGCGACGACCCAGGGCGCCAGCGCCTTCGCGCCCTCGGGCACGCTCATGAAGTCCTTGCCCTGGCGCGTCTTGCTGGCGAGGTCGCCCAGCTTGCACAGGAAGCCGTTGCCGGCCGTGTTCGACATCAGCAGCACGGTCTCCGGGGCGCCGAGGAACATCCAGACGATCTCGTCGGAACCCGAGTTCACCAGCGTGTTCATCGGCGCGCCGTCGCCGCGGCCCGAGGGCAGCGCGGCGGCGTCGACGCTGAAGCACTTGCCGCCGGAGGCGAGCACGGCGAGCGTGTCGGTGGTCTTGCACTCGATCTCGAGGAAGCGCGCGTCGCCGTCCTTGAAGCTGACCGCTTCCATGTCGATGCCGTGGCCGCTGCGCGCGCGGATCCAGCCCTTCTTCGAGAGGATCACCGTGATGGGTTCCTCCAGCACCGTGCGCTCGACCTGCGCGCGCTCCTCCGCCTTGATCAGGGTGCGGCGCTCGTCGCCGTACTTCTTCGCGTCCTCCTTGAGTTCGTCGATGACGAGCTTCTTCAGCACCTTCTCGTCGCCGAGGATCTCCTTCAGGCCCTTGCGCTCCTCCTCCAGGCCCTTGCGCTCGTCGTTCAGCTTGACGCCGTCCAGGCGCGTCAGCTGGCCCAGGCGCAGGTTGACGATGTCCTCGGCCTGGCGCTCGGAGAAGCGGTACTTCTCCATCAGCTTCGCCTTGGCCTCGGGCTGGTCGTCGCAGGAACGGATCAGCTTGATGATCTCGTCGATCTTGACGAAGGCCATCAGCCGGCCGAGCACGATGTGCAGCCGGTCCTCGCACTTCTGCAGCCGGTGCGCGGTGCGCCGCCGGACGGTGTTGACCCGGAACTCGGTCCACTCGCGCAGGATGGTGACGATGTCCTTCGTGTCCGGCAGCCCGTCCAGGCCCAGCCAGGTGAAGTTCACCGGGTAGCGCGTCTCGAGCGACGTGTGCACCATCAGCGTCGCCATCAGCTCCTTCTCGTCCTGGCGCGAGCTGCGCGGCTCGATGACCAGGCGCAGCTTCGACTTGCGGTCGG
>CAZOIB010000362.1:0-9421 GCA_964579785.1 uncultured Lysobacter sp.
GGCTTCGCGATGCAATGCCTCAAGCGCGCCATGCGCTGGGACGAGGAGCGCTTCGGCCTCGAGCTCGATCTCGAGCGCTTCATGATCGTGGCGGTCGGCGACTTCAACATGGGGGCCATGGAGAACAAGGGCCTCAACATCTTCAACACGAAGTACGTGCTGGCCCGCGCGGACACCGCGACCGACGTCGACTTCATGATGATCGACCGCGTGGTGGCGCACGAGTACTTCCACAACTGGACCGGCAACCGCGTCACCTGCCGCGACTGGTTCCAGCTTTCGCTCAAGGAAGGGCTCACCGTGTTCCGCGACCAGGAATACGGCGCCGACGAGTATTCGCGTGCCGTGACGCGCATCCAGGACGTGCGCGACCTGCGCGAGAGCCAGTTCCCCGAGGACGCCGGACCGATGGCGCACCCGGTGCGTCCGGAGTCCTACGAGGAGATCAACAACTTCTACACCGCCACGGTCTACGAGAAGGGCGCGGAGGTGGTGCGGATGTACCAGACGCTCCTCGGCCGCGACGGCTTCCGGCGCGGCATGGATCTCTACTTCCAGCGTCACGACGGCCAGGCGGTGACCTGCGACGACTTCCTCGCGGCCATGGCGGATGCCAATGGCGCGGACCTCGCGCAGTTCGCGCGCTGGTATGCGCAGGCCGGCACGCCCGTCCTCGAAAGCGCCGGCGAGTACGACGCGCAGGCACGGCGCTACACCCTCACGCTGCGGCAATCGTGCCCGCCCACCCCCGGCCAGGCGCAGAAGCTCCCTTACCAGATTCCGGTCGCCGTCGGGCTCGTCGACGCCCAGGGCTACGACATTCCCCTGCGGCTGGAGGGCGAGGAAGCCGCCTACGCCGCGCCCGACCCCGCCACGGGCGAGATCACCCGCGTCCTGGCGTTGACCGAGCCGGAAGCCAGGTTCGTGTTCCTCGACGTGGACGGACCGCCGGTGCCGTCGATCCTGCGCGGATACTCGGCGCCGGTGATTCACCGACACGCTCACGCCGACGCCGACCTCACCCACCTTATGGCGTACGACCCCAACCCCTTCAACCGCTGGGAAGCGGGACAGGTGCTGGCAACCCGCATCATGCTGGCCGGCATCGAGACGATGCGCGCGGGCCGCGAAATGGAAGTTCCCGCCGCGTTCGTCGAGGCGCTGGGGCGCGTGCTGACCACCGGCGCCCGCGACCCCGCGTTCGCCGCTGAATGCCTGCAGCTTCCCACGGAGACCGTGCTGGGCGAGCAGATGGACATTGCCGACCCGGACGCGATCCATGCGGCGCGCAAGCGGTTGCTGCGCGAAGTGGCGGTGCGTTACCGCACGCGCTTCGAGGGCGCCTTCCGCCACTTCACCGTGCCCGGCGGCTACTCGCCGGATGCGGCCGCGGCGGGACGCCGGGCGCTGCGCAACGCCGCGCTGGGCTACATCATGGAGGTGGACGATTCCACCGCGCGCGCGCTCACCTTCCTCGAGTTCCGTCGCGCGGAGAACATGACCGATGCGATGTCCGCCCTGGCATGCCTGGCCAATTCCGCGGGCGCCGAGCGGGACCGGGCACTGGCGATGTTCCACGAGAAGTGGAAGGACGAGGCGCTGGTGCTGGACAAGTGGTTCCGCGTCCAGGCGACGTGCGAGCTTCCCGGAGCCGTCGCGCGCATCGAGAAGCTCATGGCCCACCCCGCCTTCGACCTGCGCAACCCGAACCGCGCGCGCTCCGTCCTGCATGCGTTCGCGATGGACAACCCGCTGCACTTCCACGCCGCGGACGGATCGGGCTATCGCCTCATCGCCGGCAAGGTGGTCGAACTCGACCGCCTGAATCCGCAGATCGCCTCGCGGCTGGCGCGCAGCTTCGACCGCTGGCGCAAGGTGGATGCCGGGCGGCAGGCCCATGCCCGGGCAGCGCTCGAATCGATACGCGATGCAGGCAGCCTTTCCGCCAACGTGGCGGAAGTGGTGAGCCGCGCGCTCGCCTGACCAGAAACGACGCGGGCCGCTTGCGCGGCCCTGTCGGCAGAACCCGAACCGCCGGGGCGGTCAGTTCTTCTTGATCTGCTCCAGCACCTTGAAGGTGGACTTCGAGGCCCCGTGAAACAGGCGCTTGAAGGCCTTCGAGAGGCAGCGGCGCTCGAGGGTGTTGCGGCGGGTACGTTTGCGTTCGGCCATGGCCAGCTCCTGATAGCGGAACCCGCGATTATACCGGAGCGCCCCGTCCGGCGCACCACGGACCTGGCGGGCGTCAGTCCAGCAGCTTCACCGCGCCGTCGACGATTTCCGCGTTGGTGCGCGTGCCGTCGGCACGGACCATCGCGCCCTTCGCCTTGGCGAGGCCGTTTTCGAAGACCCCCTCGAACCGCGAGCCGTCGGTGAACCAGAAGGTGCCCTTGCCCTGCGGGCGACCGTTGGCGACTTCGCCCTCGTACTTCTGGCCGCTTGCGTGGAAATACGCGCCGGAACCGGTGAGCGCCCCGCCCTGCAGGTCACCCTCGTAGCGGTCGCCGTTCGAAAAGTGATAGACGCCCTTGCCTTGCGGCCTGCCGTCGGCGAACTGCGCCTCCATGCGGTCGCCGTTGGCGCTGAAGTAGCGGCCCTTGCCCTGGAGCTTGCCGTACACCATCTCGCCCTCGTACCGGTCGCCGCTGGCGAAACGGTAGATGCCCGTTCCGTTCGCCTTGCCGTCGGCGAAGGAGCCTTCGATTCGGTCGCCGGATTTCGTGACATAGGTGCCGCGGCCCGCGACCACGCCGGCCTTCACCTCGCCCTCGTACGTGTCGCCATTCGCGAAGCGGTACTTGCCCGCGCCGTCGGGACGGTCCTCGACGAACCCGCCCTCGTAGTGGTCGCCGTTCTCCCAGGTGTAGGCGCCGGTGCCGTGCTTCAGTCCGTCCTTGAACTCCCCAACGTACTTGAACGACTTCGACTCGTATTCGCCCTTGCCGTGCAACCGCAGGCCGCGCACGGCGCCGCGATAGATGGAACCGTCGGCGAAAGTGAGTTCGCGGATGCCGGGAGCGATCTCGCGTCCCGGCAGGTCGTCGACCGGCTTGGGCGCAGCCGGAGCGGCCGTCTTGGCGGCGGGAGCGGGAGAAGGCGACGCCGCCGTGCCCGTCGGCGCCGCCACGGCAACCACGGGATCCTTCGATGCGCCTGCGGGCTCGGCTCCCGGTCGCGTGGCAGGCGGCGAAGCGCTCTCGCGGCGCGAGGCGGCGGCAGTGGGCGGCGCAGTCGTGCCCGACGCGGCCTGCGGCGGACTGGTTGCCGCGGTTGAGGTCGCCACCGGCGGCGGCGCGGCGGGAGCCGCATCGGTAGCTGCCGCGGCCGGCCGTTGCTGGGCTGGTGTGCTTGCCGCAACCCGGCTGCGCCCCAGCAGCGAGTCGATGCGATTCCTCGCCAGCGGCGCGAAGACGCCGTTCGGATACTTGTCCAGGTAGGCCTGGATGTCGTCGGCGCGATTGGACTCCTGCACGCTCTTCCAGAACTGCAGTTCGTACTGGGCGGTGACGTCGGCGGACGGTCCTCCCGCAGGCGCTCCGGCGGCTGCCGCGCGTCCCGTCGCGTTGAACACGAAGTCGCCCTTGATCGAGGAGAGCTCCCAGGGGGTCTGCAGCCGCTTTGTGTCGCGCTCGACTCCCTCGCGCACCTTGCGGAAGAGCACTTCCACCGGCATGTCCGGCACCTTGATGTTCTGCAGGATGTGGCCGGTGTAGACGCCGTTGCGTCCGAAGCCGTCCTGCGCCGTGGATCCGGGGGCCGTGGCATAGGCGATTAGCGTGCCCGACGGGCCGCTCATCTGCGCCAGTCCCGATGCGCTGACGCGGAAGGTGTCCTTGAACGGGTTGTCGCGGCAGGCATCGAGGATGACGAAATTGAACTTGGTGCGCGCGCGCTCCATGCGGTCGAAGATCTGCGTCACGTCGACCGAGAAAAAGGTGACGTCGTCCTCGGATCCCATCACCGCATCGATGGGAACGAGGTAGTTGCGATCCTTGAACTGCATCGCATGGCCCGCGTAGAAGAACAGGGCGGCCTCCGCGCCCTCGAGCGCCTTGCCGAACTCCTGCAGCGCGGCGATCATCTGCGCCCGCGAAGTGTTCTCCTTGACGATGGTCTTGAATCCCAGCTCGCGCAGCACGGCACCAAGATCGCGCGAATCGTTCACGGCATTGCGCAGCGGCGAGGACGGATAGGCATTGTTGCCGATGAGCAGCGCCACGCGGCCGTCGGCCTGCGCCAGCGGCGCGACAAGCGCGAAGACCGCCAGGAGTATTCCTGCGGCAAGCGCGTGGATGCGGATCGTGGATTTGCCCGTGGTCATCGTCGTTGCGGGCTGCGCGCTGCGGCACGCAGGCCAAGCGGGGAATTATCGCTCAAGACCCGGCGCCGGGGGCGCAGGCGCGAATGCCCTAGCGGGCGAGTCCGGCGAGTTCCGGGATGTCCGGGCGTTCGGAGGCCAGTTGCGACCAGACTTCGCGCGCGTCCTGCGCGGCGCCGAGATCCTGCAGGACGAGTGCCAGCAGGACGCAATCGGAAAAGGACTTCGTCCCGGCGCGCGTCTTTTCGGCGGCCTGGATGGCCTCGGGCGGCAGGGTCTCGAAGCGCGCTTCGCCCAGCGTCTTGCCACCGGAAGAATAGGTCCAGGCGTAGCCCTGGCCCGGGGCCAGCGCCACCGTCAGGGTCAGTCGGGGTCCTTTGGTGCCGCCGCGAAAGATCTCCTTGCCCGCGACCGTGGTCAAGACGACGGAATAAGTGGCTCCCGGTTCACCGATCCAGATCAGCGTGGGCTTCAGTGTCGCGATTTTCGCGTTGACCGGATAGATCGGTCCCTGGAGATCGCGCTTCGATGGCGCGACGCTGCGCATGCGCAGGCTCGCCGTCGCCGCCTTCGACGCCTGCACCAGGACCGCGGCGCTGGCGCGCTGCGCCGGCACCCGGCTCGACGGTGCGGCACCCTTCAGCGCGCGCACGCCTTCCCTGGCCACGACGAACTCGCCCGGTCCCTTGAGCGCGAATTCCTCGCCGCTCACCACGTACATCACCGCCGCGCCCGCCTGCGGCGCCAGGACCAGCTTCGAGCCAGGCAGGAGTTCGGCAAGGAAGCTTGGCCGACCCGCGCCGTTCAGGACGACGTCGCCGGTGATGTCGGAAACGAATGCAACCGGATCCGCCGCGCGGACCCCGAGGCCCACGACCAGCAGCATCGCAGCGATTACGGCACGGGCTCGGAGCGTCATCGGCGGTGGCCGTCCGGGCGGGCGCTATTTCGCCAGTCCGGCGAGTTCCGGCAGATCGGCGCGTTCCTGCGCGAGTTTCCCCCACGCCTCCTGCGCCTCCTGGACGGCGCCGATTTCCTGCAGCAGGAGCGCGTAGAGAAGGCGATCGGAGAATTCGGCCTTTTCCGAGGGGCGGCGTTTCTCCGCGTCCTGGATGACCGCGGCCGGCAGTGTGCGGAACCGGGCCGTGCCGACTTCCTGGCCGCCGGCGGAGACCGACCACGCGTACTCCGTATCGGGCTTCAGCTTCGCGCCGACGCGGTGGCTCGTTCCCGTGACCTTTGCCTTCGCGACCGGCTTGTCCTCGCGTCCCGCCACGGCGATGACGAGGTCGGCAGGTCCCTTCTCGTCCGCGACAGCCCAGCGCAGCGTGGGCTGCAGGGTGGCAATGGCGCCCTGGGTGGGAAACTCCAGCCTGTTCCTGGCCACCGGCTTGCTCGGCGCCATGGAGCGCATGCGGATGCTCGCCGACGAGGTCTGCGCCACCTTCACGAGCACCTGGCTGTTCGCGCGCCAGGCGGTCTCGCGGGCGGCGGGCGGAACGCCGCTGCCCGATGCGATCTCGCGCTCGCCGACGGTGTAGTCGGCCGGACCCTTGAGGACGTATTCCTTGCCCGACTGGATGTACATGACGGCCAGCTGCGACTCCCTGCCAACGGCAATCTTCTGGCCCTTGGCGAGCTCGGCCATGAGCATGGGGCGCTGCGCACCGTCGACGGACACTTCCCCCTTGAGGTTGGTGATGAAGGCGATGCCGTCGGCGGCCTGCGCCGCGAGGCAAGCGAGCGCCGCGACCGCAGCCAACAGTGCGCGAAGGATGGATTTCATGTGGACCTCCCTGAAGTCGCCGCGGGCGCGGGTCTTGCCGTGCGGATGCCCCAGACGCTGACGGGGCTGTGCCCCTTCACCGCGTGGCTGCCCAGCGGGTCGAAATTGAAGCCTTCGCCGATGCGGCTCACCACGGCATCCGTCACCAGTATCTTACGCCCGAGTTCCTTGGTCAGGCCCTCGAGGCGCGCGGCGACGTTCACCGGGTCGCCGATGGTCGAGAAGTTGTGCCGCTCCGTCGAACCGATGTTGCCCACCGTGACGACGCCGAAGTTGATGCCGATCCCGATGACGAGCGTGGGCAGGCGCTCGGCCTCGAACTCGGCATTGAGCTCGTCCAGCACCGCCATCATGTCGAGGGCGCACTGGACGCCGTCACGGCACGGCTCGGCGGTCTTCTTCGGCGCCCCGAAGCAGGCCATCAGGCCGTCGCCCATGAAGCAGATGACGGTGCCGTCGAAGCGGTGGACGGCCTGCACCATGCGGTCGAAATAGCGTTGCAGGACGGTGGTGACCACGACCGGCGGCATGCGCTCCGACAGGGTGGTGAAGTCGCGGATGTCGCTGAACAGGACGCACACCTCCGCGAGATGCCCGCTCACGCCCGGCGCCAGGCTGCCGTCGAGCATTTCGTTCATCACCGCGGGGCTCACCTGCCCGGCGAACGTGCGCTTGAGGCGCCCGCGCTCCACCGCGCTCTCGATGCCATCCACGATCGCGCGCGTGACGAATCCGGCGATCAGGGTGAACACGATCGCCGCCACAGGCACCAGCAGCTGGTGGGCGCGGATCGCGTACAGCCCTGCCGCGAACACGGCCACGGTGAGTGCGACGACGACTGCGAGCGCGGTGACCAGGCGAAAGCGGAAGAAGACGAGCCCCGCGGCAAGAAGACACAGTGCCCACTGCACCGCCGGTGCCAGTGGCTTCAACATGCCGTTCGCCAGGTGCGTGCGCAGCACCTGCAGGTGGGTGATGACGCCCGGCTGGCTGTAGCGCGCCTGCCCCTCGGCCGGATCGAGATCGACCAGCCGCACGGGAAGCTCCCAGCGGTCCGCCCGCTTCAGGACATAGCCCACGAGCACGAGGCGACCGCCGAAGGTGTGCTGCAGGCGAGCGGTGTCGCCGCGCTCCTTCCAGGCGATCACGTCCTGCATCGACACGTACTCGATCCGCTGCCCGACGCTGTAGTCGATGTAGCCGGCATCGACCGGTCTCCCGATACCCCGCAGCATCTGCCCGGCGAGTGTCCGGGCAGGCTGGCTCCTGCCGAGTTCGGCCTCGCTGAAGCGCCGCGACACCGAATCCGGTTCCTTGAGCTGCTGGTCGATGCCGAGCCCCTCTTCGCCGATCACCCTGACGAAGGTCGGATGCATGCGCGCCGCCCGGCCCTCGCGGTCGACGGTGAGGGCAAAGACGACGACCGCCTTCTGCCGCGCCTCGCGGATCGCGCGGAACAGGGCGAGGTCGTACCCGGGCACGATGTCGTCGTAGGAGCGTTCCGGCGGGACGATGTCGATGCCGATGGCCCGCGACCCTCCTTCGGCCAGCGCGAGGAGCAGCCGGGCAAAGTGCTTGTGCCAGAGTGCCACGGGCTCGGTGAAGACCTCCTCGCTGCCTTCGTCGATGCCGACCAGCACCACGTCGTTGTCTATCGCGACCGGCCAGTTCTCGCGCAGGTAACGCATCTGCGTGTCGAACGCGCTGCGCTCCAGCCGGGCGAGCGGAGCCTCGTCCGTATTGGGAAGGCGGATCGCGGCCGCGGTGAGGACGACCACCAGCGCGTAAAGCACGAGGCTGCGCCAGCGCGGCTCGGCCCATGCCTTGCGGGCCATCGCGCCGAAGCTGCGCATTCCCGCCTCCGGTTCCGCGGGTTTCGGGCCAGGTGCCGCCATGGACGACGCTGTCTTTCCTCGCGGTTTCCTAGAGCATCACGACCTGGCGCACGACCTGTCCGCTCGCGAGGCGATCGAACCCGGCATTGATGTCTTCGAGACGCAGGTGGTCGCTCATCAGCCTGTCGACCGGCAGGCGTCCTGCCTTGTAGAGGGCGATGTAGCGCGGGATGTCGCGAACGGGAACGCAGGACCCGACATAGCTGCCCTTGACGGTGCGCTCTTCCGCGGTGAGATTCACCTGCTGCAGGGGCCAGCGGTGTCCGGGGTTGGGCAACCCGGCGGTCACCGTCATCCCGCCCCGCCGCGTGACGCGGTAGGCAAGCTCCATCGCCTGTACCGAGCCCGCCATCTCGAACGCGTAGTCCACGCCTCCGCCGCTCACCTCCCGCACGCGCTCGATCGCATCCGGTGCGGCTGCATTCACGGCGTGCGTGGCGCCAAGGGACATCGCCAGCGCGAGCTTGTCGTCGAAGAGGTCCACGGCGACGACGACCCTGGCGCCGGCCAGGCTGGCGGCCAGGACGCTGTTCATCCCGACGCCGCCAAGTCCCACGACGGCCGCGGAGGATCCGGGCGTCAGCTTGGCCGTGTTGACCACCGCGCCGACACCGGTGAGCACGGCGCAGCCGAACAGGGCCGCCTCGTCGAAGGCGAGCGTCGGATCGATCTTCACCAGCGAGCGGCGCGAGACGACCGCGTACTCGGAGAAGGCGGAAACGCCCATGTGATGGTTGACGGGCGCGCCCGCCATCGAGATCCGGCGGCCGCCTCCGAGCAGGGTCCCGGCCGTGTTCGACGCGGCGCCCGGCTCACAAAGCGCGGGGCGCCCTTCCATGCAGGGCACGCAATGGCCGCAACTAGGCACGAACACCATCACCACGTGGTCGCCGCGCTCCAGGTCGACCACGAGCGGTCCGCACTCCACGACCTCGCCGGCGGCTTCATGACCCAATGCCATCGGCAGGGGCCGCAGGCGATCGCCGTTGATCACCGAGAGGTCGGAGTGGCAGAGACCCGCAGCACGCACGCGCACGAGGACCTCACCGGGACCGGGCGGCGCGACCTCGATTTCCTCGATGCGCAGCGGCCGGCTCTGCGCATACGGCAAGGGGGCCCCGACGGTGTGCAGGACGGCGGCTCGCGCTTTCACGGGGGTTCCTGTTCAGGTCTACGCAATGAGGGTAGCGCCCGCGGCCTTGCCCGCGCAAGGCGGCGGCGCAAATGCAAAAGGGCCACCCGAGTGGGTGGCCCTTTTGTCTGTAAGGCCCTGGCGATGACCTACTTTCTCACGGGTAATCCGCAATATCATCGGCGCGGCGTCGTTTCACGGTCCTGTTCGGGATGGGAAGGGGTGGTGCCGGCAGGCTATGGTCGTCAGGCGTAGGGGGGACCAGGAGGCGGGAGACAGAGGATGGATGG
>CAZOIB010000363.1:0-4392 GCA_964579785.1 uncultured Lysobacter sp.
GCGCATGAGGCTCTTGGCCTCGCCCGCGGTGCGCGGGTCGTCGAATTCCCCGCGCTCGAGGTGCACGAGCGTGAGGCCGGACAATCTTACTGCATCGGCCCGCTCGGACGGACCCGCGGCGGGTACCGGTCCGCGCTCCACGATGTACCAGTAGTCGCGCTGCGCATCGATCGCGGCACCCGAGGCGACGTCGCGGCCCAGCTCCACCGCGAAGCCCAGCTCGCGCAGCATCGCAAGCTCGAAGCGCCGCAGCACCGGCTCGATGGCGCGGGGATCCCCGACGCCCGGCTCGGCCGCCAGCAGCCCCGGCACCCCGGTCGCGCGCCGCGAGCGGTCACGCAGCGCCGTCACCGCCTCGTCGTAGGCGGCCCAGAGCCTTTCGTGCGGATCGTCGCGGTGCGTGAGCTTGAGCAGCAGCTCGTTCAGGTAGAAGGCGGAAAGGAGGCTCGCACCCGCGAGCGGCAGTGCCGCCCCCGCGGGCTCTGCGGTCTTCAACGTCTTCAACTCGCCGCGCCCGAACCACGTGAACGCGAGGGGCTGGAAGGGCACGAGCACGCCGCGGCTGGCCGAGCGCGGACGCCGGGCGCCCTTGGCCACCAGGGCGAAGCGGCCGTGCTTCTCCGTCCAGACCTGCAGGATGAGGCTGGTCTCGCGGTAGGGATAGGAGTGCAGGACGTAGCCGCGATCCGGTGCCGCTCCCGGGGCGTTCACTCGTAGCCCCACTGGCGAACCACGGCCTCGCTGTCGGCCCAGCCGCTCTTCACCTTGACCCAGAGCTGCAGGAAGACCTTGCCGTCGAAGAGCGCCTCCATGCCCACGCGCGCCTCCGTGCCGATGCGCTTGAGCGTGGCACCCTTCTCGCCGATGACGATCGCCTTGTGGCTCTGGCGGTCCACGTAGATCGTGGCGGAGATGCGGCGCAGCCGCCCTTCCTCCTTGAACTCGTCGATCACCACCGCCGTCGTGTAGGGGAGTTCGTCGCCCAGCAGGCGGAAGAGCTTCTCGCGCACCAGCTCCGCCGCCAGGAAGCGTTCGTTGCGATCGGTGATCTCGTCGGCCGCGTAGAGCGGTTGCGCCTCGGGCAGGAGCTTGGCGACCTCGTCGGCCAGCGCCTCGAGCTGCGTGCCCTTCTCCGCGCTCACCGGCACGAGAGCCGCGAAGTCGCGCTTCGCGTTGCAGGCGGCCAGCAGCGTGGCGAGCTTCGCCTTGTCCTTCACGCGGTCGACCTTGTTCAACACCAGCACCGTCGGAATGCCGTCCGGGACCAGGGCCAGCACCGGATCGTCGCGCTCGTCCCATCCGGACGCTTCCACCACCATCACGATCGCATCGACGCCGGCGAGGGTCGCGGTGACGGAGCGGTTCATGGCGCGGTTCAGGGCATTGGCGAAGCGCGTCTGGAAGCCCGGGGTATCGACGAACACGAGCTGGGCACGCGCGCCGGTGCGGATGCCGAGGATGCGGTGGCGCGTGGTCTGCGCCTTGCGCGAGGTGATCGAGACGTGCGCGCCGACCAGCGCATTGAGCAGGGTCGACTTGCCGACGTTGGGGCGGCCGACGATGGCCACCGTGCCGGCGCGGAAACCGGCCGCCGTCACGGCCGCCCCGCCTTCTTCGCGGCCAGCGCGGCCAGCACCGCCTCGGCGGCCTGCTGCTCGGCCGCGCGGCGGCTGGCACCTTCCCCCTTCGCATGCACGCCCAGCTCGTCGGAGCGGCACTCGACCTGGAAAACCTGCTGGTGCGCCTCGCCGCCGACGGCGAGGACGACATAGCGCGGCAGGGGGAGCCTGCGGCCCTGCAGAAGCTCCTGCAGCGCCGTCTTGGGATCCTTGTCGGGTGGCGCTTCGCGGGCCTCTTCCAACCTGCCGGCGAAGAGCGCCTCGACCACGCCGCGCACCGCCGCGAACCCGGCATCCAGGAAGACCGCGCCCAGCAGCGCCTCGAACGCGTCGGCGAGGATCGACGGGCGCCGGAACCCGCCGCTCTTCAATTCCCCCTCCCCGAGCAGCAGCGCGTCGCCGAGCTCGAGCGGCTGCGCGATCTCGTGCAGGGCGGACTGGTTCACCAGGCCCGCGCGCAGGCGCGAGAGGTCCCCCTCGGGGAGACCGGGAAAGCGTTCATGCAGGAGTACGGCGATGATGCAGTTGAGCAGGCTGTCGCCCACGAACTCGAGCCGCTCGTTGTGGTCGGCGGCATAGCTGCGGTGGGTGATGGCGCGGCGCAGGAGTGTCGGGTCGCGGAAGGCGTGCCCGAGCCGGCGCTGCAGGCCGGAGAGGTCGGGCTCGGCTGCGCGGCGAGCCACGACGCGGCTTACTTGGCGCTGGTGACGCTGAAGTCCAGGCAGGCGCTGAAGTTGTAGATTATCGGCACCTTGACCGCCCAGTTGGCGCTGATGACGACTTCGCCCCCATCCTTGGAGACCTCGAGGTCCTCGCCGGTGACGACCTGGATGTTTTCCACGACGTTGCGCCTGTTGAAGCTCTTGCGGATCTCGGCCACGCTGCCCTTCAACTCGCCGGTGGTCTCCATGGCCTTGATGATCTTCTGCACCGCGAAGAACTCGAGGTACGAGGGCATGAGCTTCGCCGCGAAGAGGCCCACCAGCGCGAGCACGGCCATGCCCGCGATGGCGCCGGTCAGCGAGATGCCGCGTTGCGTTCTCTTCATCACTTCTCCCGATGTGCCGGCCTCGTGGCGCTGCCGCGAGGCCTACTGGATCCCGTTGCCGATGCGTTTCAGGTCACCGAAGTTCATCCACACGAGAAACGCGCGGCCCTTGATGTGATCATCCGGGACGAAACCCCAGTAGCGGCTGTCGGCGCTCTGGTCCCGGTTGTCGCCCATCATGAAATAGTGGCCGGGCGGCACCGTGCAGGTGAAACCGTCGTCATTGTATTCGCAATTCTCGCGGTACGGAAACTGCCGCACCTGCGACAGGTTGAGCACCGGCTCCGGCGGCACCACCATCATCGCGTGCGCCGTCGCACCCAGCTTTTCCGCGAACACCGGCAGGCGCACGTAGTTCAATTCCGCGTCCGTGTAGTAGCCCGCCGCCTGCACGGGCACCGGCTGGTCGTTGATGGCGAGGCGCTTGCCGCGGTAGCTCACCCGGTCGCCCGGGATGCCCACCACCCGCTTGATGTAGTCGACGGAACTGTCGGCGGGAAAGCGGAAGACCACGACGTCGCCGCGCTTCACGTCGTTCATCTCCACGACCTTGCGGTTCACGACCGGGATGCGGATCCCGTAGGTGTACTTGTTCACCAGGATGAAGTCGCCCACCTGCAGCGTCGGCTTCATCGAGCCGGAGGGGATCTTGAACGGCTCCACCCAGAAGGAGCGGATGAGGAAGACGACCACGATCACCGGGAAGAAGGCGCGCGCCATGTCCACGACGATGGGCTCGGCCACGCCCTCGGCCCGCTTCGGCGCGAGCAGGCGCGCGTCCACCAGCCAGATGATGCCGGTCGCCACCGCCGCGACGAGCAGCACGGCCGCGAAGTCGGTGAACTTGAGCAGCATTCCCATCAACGCGATGAACAGCACCGGCCAGGCGATCTCGAGGATGCCTTTCATCGATTCCGAACGCGATCCCTTGCGCAGGGCCGCGTCCCAGCCGATCAGGAGGGCCGAGGCCCCGCCCGCCACGAGCGCGATCAGCTCCCAGTTGAGTCCCGCCTGCATCTACTTGCCCTCCACCTGCAGGATGGCGAGGAACGCCTCCTGCGGAATCTCGACCGAACCCACCTGCTTCATGCGCTTCTTGCCGGCCTTCTGCTTCTCCAGCAGCTTCTTCTTGCGCGTGATGTCGCCGCCGTAGCACTTGGCCAGCACGTTCTTGCGGAGCGCCGAGATGTTCTCGCGCGCGATGATGTTGGCGCCGATGGCCGCCTGCACCGCCACGTCGAACATCTGCCTGGGGATGAGCTTCCTCATGCGCGCGGCGAGCTCGCGGCCGCGGTACACGGAGTTCTCGCGGTGCACGATCAGGGAGAGCGCATCGACCTTCTCGCCGTTGATCTGGATGTCGAGCTTCACCAGGTCGCCGGCGCGGAACTCGCGGAACTCGTAGTCGAGGGAGGCGTAGCCGCGCGAGTTGCTCTTCAGCTTGTCGAAGAAGTCCATCACCACTTCGTTCAGCGGCATGTCGTAGGTGAGGATCACCTGCCGGCCGACGTACTGCATGTTCACCTGCACGCCGCGCTTCTGCGTGCACAGCGTGATCACCGGCCCCACGTACTCCTGCGGCATGATGATGGTCGCGCGGATGATGGGCTCGCGGATCTCCTCGATGCGCGAGGCATCCGGCAGGCGCGACGGGTTCTCGATGTCGATGACGGTCCCGTCCCGGAGCGCCACCTGGTAGACCACGGTCGGGGCCGTGGTGATGAG
>CAZOIB010000364.1:0-6110 GCA_964579785.1 uncultured Lysobacter sp.
CTCCAGCATCACCGTGATGACGGCTTCCTGGGCCTTGCGCCAGGGGCTGCGGCTGCCGGAAAGGAAGAGGTTCTTGGCGAGCTGCTGCGAGATGGTGGAGCCGCCGGCCACCACCTTGCCGCGCTTCTGGTTCTTCTCCCACGCCTTCTGCATGGCTTCCCAGTCGAAGCCCTCGTGGTCGGCGAACTTGGCGTCCTCGGCCGCGACGATGGCGCGCTTCAGGTGCACGGAGATGCGCGCGTAGGGCACCCACTGCTGCCTCGCCTTCGCATCCGGCTTCTTCTCGCGCACGCGCTCCATGCGCTCGGCCATGAACGCGGTCGACGCCGGATCGTGGCTGCGCCACCAGACGATGCGCGCGAGAAACGAGAGCTCGTAGACGACGAAGGCGGCCGCGAGCGCGAAGGTGAGCCACGCTGCGAGGCGGGCGAACCGCTTCACCGGGACCGGAGTCCGGCGATCACGGCAGCCGTTTCCGGCCGCTTCCCGCGCCACAGCCAGAAGGACTCCGCCGCCTGCTCGACCAGCATGCCGAGGCCATCGCAGGCCCGTGCCCCGGCCGCGCGTGCCTTGTCGAGAAAGGGCCGCGCCGCGGGACCGTAGGCCATGTCATAGGCGCTCGCTCCTGGCGCGAAGAGGCCCTCCGGAAGCGTGAGCGTCTCGCCGCGCGTCGAACTGGAGGTGGCGTTCACCACCAGGTCGAAGCTGCCGTCCAGCTCGTCCAGGCCGATGCCGCGCATGCAGCCCGAGCCGCCGAAGCGGCGGGCGAGTTCCTGCGCCCGCTCCCGCGTCCGGTTGGCGACGACGAGCGTCGCGGGTGCCAGTGCCAGCAGCGGTGCAGCCACGCCGCGCGCGGCACCTCCGGCACCAAGCAGCAGGATGCGGCGGCCGGCGAGCGCCAGGCCCAGGTTGGCCGTGAGGTCGCGCACCAGCCCGGCTCCATCGGTGTTGTCGCCGACGATTGCGCTTCCGCGCAGCCACAGCGTATTGACGGCACCCGCCTCCTGCGCGCGCGGCGTGCGCTCGGCGGCGAAGTCGCAGGCCTCGGTCTTGAAGGGCAGCGTCACGTTGGCGCCGCGTCCGCCGGCGGCGAAGAACTCGCGTGCAACGCGCGCGAAATCCCCGGCCGGGGCGAGGAGCCGCTCGTACACGATCGACTCCCCCGTGGCGCGCGCGAACTGCGCATGGATCTCGGGAGAGAGCGAGTGCGCGACGGGGTTGCCGATGACGACGTAGCGATCCATGGGATGGAAGATGAACTGTTGATCCAGGCGAAAGACGATCCCGATGCCCGGCGCCATGATAGCCGTCCGGGCTCCCCGGCCGCGAATCACCTATATATAGTGTCGGGATCGGGCCGGTGGCGCGGCATGCTTGCACTTTTTTGGTGCACGGTCATACTAGGCGCATCATGATGGTGCGCCGCCGGGCAGGCATCAAGTGCAAGACCAGCGAATTCAATGGCTTGTGTTCGGCATTGCGTGGCATGTTTTCTGCTAGCCCATGGTTTCCAACCGATAATCATCCCGATCCATTCCCCAAACTGGGGCGTCATCCCTCAACCAGGAGAAAGCGTCATGGCAGTGGCAGATGTCTTCAAGATGATCAAGGAAAACGAGGTCAAGTTCGTGGACCTTCGCTTCACCGACACCAAGGGCAAGGAGCAGCATGTCTCCGTCCCGGTGAAGGCCTTCGGCGAGGACAAGTTCAAGGACGGGCACGCTTTCGACGGCTCTTCGATCGCGGGCTGGAAGGGCATCGAAGCCTCGGACATGCTGCTCATGCCGGACCCGGACTCGGCCCGCATGGATCCGTTCATGGACGAACCGACCCTCGACCTGTCCTGCGACGTGCTGGAACCGTCGACCGGCATGGGCTACGAGCGCGACCCGCGTTCGATCGCCAAGAAGACCGAGGCCTACCTCAAGAGCACGGGGCTCGGCGACACCGCCTACTTCGGCCCGGAGCCCGAGTTCTTCATCTTCGACGCCGTCGAGTGGAAGGTCGACATGTCGGGCAGCTCCGTGAAGATCTACTCGGAGGAAGCCCCGTGGTCCTCGGACGAGAAGTTCGAGGGTGGCAATCTCGGCCATCGTCCCCCGGTGAAGGGTGGCTACTTTCCCGTGCCGCCGGTCGACTCGCTCCAGGACATCCGTTCGGCCATGTGCCTCGCGCTAGAGGAACAGGGCGTCGAGGTCGAGGTGCACCACCACGAGGTGGCGGCTCCCGGCCAGTGCGAGATCGGCACCAAGTTCAGCACGCTGGTGAAGCGCGCCGACTGGCTGCAGATTCTCAAGTACACCGTGTGGAACGTCGCGCGCTCCTACGGCAAGACGGCGACCTTCATGCCCAAGCCGGTGGTCGGCGACAACGGCTCCGGCATGCACGTGCACCAGTCGGTGTGGAAGGGCGGCCAGAACCTGTTCGCGGGAGACGGCTACGCCGGGCTCTCCGACTTCGCCCTCTACTACATCGGTGGCGTGATCAAGCACGCGAAGGCACTCAACGCGATCACGAATCCGGGCACCAACTCCTACAAGCGGCTCGTGCCCGGCTTCGAGGCGCCGATCAATCTCGCCTACTCCGCGCGCAACCGCTCCGCCTCCTGCCGCATCCCGTTCGTCTCGAGCCCGAAGGGCCGCCGCGTCGAGGTGCGTTTCCCCGATCCGACGGCGAATCCCTACCTCGCCTTCGCCGCGCTGCTCATGGCGGGCCTGGACGGGGTGCAGAACAAGATCCACCCGGGCGACCCGCTCGACAAGAACCTCTACGACCTCGAGCCCGAAGAGGCCGCGAAGGTGCCGCACCCCTG
Organism: uncultured Lysobacter sp.; assembly: GCA_964579785.1. Classification (GTDB taxonomy): domain Bacteria; phylum Pseudomonadota; class Gammaproteobacteria; order Burkholderiales; family Usitatibacteraceae; genus FEB-7. The sequence continues at coordinate 2,813 of CAZOIB010000364.1, forward strand.
TGCGTCGCTGGACGAGGCGCTCGTCAACCTCGACAAGGACCGCGAGTTCCTCACCCGCGGCGGCGTCTTCACCAACGACATGCTCGACGCGTACATCGCGCTCAAGTACGAGGAGGTGCAGCGCTTCCGCATGACCACGCACCCCGTCGAGTTCGACATGTACTACTCGGCCTGAAGCCGGCCGCGGACGCGGGAACCCAGGGGCGGCCCCGTCCGCCCCTTTTTCTTTTGCGTCTCCCGCCTGCAGCGGCTTGTGGTCGGCACCGCCGCAAACCACCAGCGATAGTGCCTTTTCAGCCCAGGGCCTTGATCTCGTTGACTTTCTCCATGACTGCTCCCGATACTTTACGTCCCCTGTCGCATGCGGGAGCGCGTCATGAAAAGGCACTGGATCGTCCTCGCCCTGGGTCTCGTCTCGCCGCTGGCGGTTGCGCAGTCGACGATCTACAAGCATGTCGACGAAAGCGGCCGCGTCACCTATTCGAACCGGCCGATGAAAGGCGCGACCGTGCTGGCGCTCGAGCCCCTGAGCACCATCCCCGGGCTGCCGCGCACGGCCCTGCTGCCGGACAAGCCGTCCGCGGCGCCGGCGGACAAGCCGGAAGCGAAAGTCGCCGCCAGGCCGGCGCCGATTGCGCAGGAGAGGGCGGAACTGAAGCCGGTCGTCGCCGTCGTGACCCCGCGCGCGGCTCCGATGACCGTCGCGTCGATCGATCGCAACCTGCAGCGCGATGCGGAGGCTGCGCGCCGCCGGAATCTCGAAAGCGAGCTCGGGCAGGCCGAACGATCGCTCGCCGACGCGCGCAAGTCGCTTCTGCAGGAACAACGCAATCCGGCGCTCATCGCGGCGGTGCGCGTCGCGCAGCAGGCCGTCGATCCGACGCCCGCGCAGCAAGCCGAAATGCGCTCGAACGTCGAGCGGGCCTCGGGGCGCATCCGCGGGCTGCAGGCGATCGTCGCCGAGCACGAGAAGAACATCGAGGCGCTCAAGAACGAGCTCGGCGCGCTGAAGCCCTAGCCTCGCGCAGTCTCCCCTTCCGGCACTCCCCCTCTGCCGACGCGCCGGCGCCCGTCGCTGGCGCGCCTCTTGCTTTTCCTCCTGCAGGCAGGCCGTCGTGACGTCGCCGTATCCCGGGCTGGAACTCCTCGCGACCGCCGTGCTGATGCTCGACGACCACCTGCTCGTGACCTATGCCAACCCCGCCGCCGAATCGCTGCTCGCCCACGGACGCAAGCACCTCCTGGGAGCCGCGCTGGAGAAATTCCTGCCGGGCAACGAGGGCTTCATCGCGCGCCTCGCGCAGGCCGTCGACGACGACGCGGGATTCACCGAAAACGAGCTCTCCCTGGAGCCGGGCGGGCAGCCCGTGACGCTGCACTGCGTGGTCACGCCCGTGGAGGAGTCCGGGGCGCGCCTGCTCATCGAGCTGCGCGAGCTGGACCAGCAGATCCGCATCGCCCGCGAGGCGAAGCTCCTCGAGCAGCAGCAGGCCAACCGCGAGCTGATCCGCAACCTCGCCCACGAGATCAAGAACCCGCTCGGCGGAATCCGCGGCGCGGCGCAACTCCTCGAGCGCGAGCTTCCCGGGCCGGAACTGCGCGAGTTCACGCAGGTGATCGTGAAGGAGACCGACCGCCTGCAGGCGCTCATGAACCGGATGCTCACGCCGCACCGGCTGCCGCAGATCGAGATGCTCAACGTGCACGAGGTGCTGGAGCGGGTGCGCACCCTCCTCCTGGCCGAGCATCCGGCCGGACTGGCCGTCCGCCGCGACTACGACGTGAGCCTGCCCGACCTGCCGGGCGACAAGGAAAGCCTCATCCAGGCGATCCTCAATGTCGCGCGCAACGCCGCGCAGGCGCTCGCCGGCACGGGCGAGATCTGCTTTCGCACCCGCATCGCGCGCCAGGTGACCATCGCCCGGAGCCGCTACCGCCACGCCGTCGCGATCGAGATCGAGGACAACGGCCCCGGCGTGCCGGCGGAGCTCGCGGAGAAGATCTTCTTTCCGCTGGTGAGCGGACGCGACGGCGGCACCGGTCTCGGGCTGTCGCTCGCGCAGAACTACGTGCACCAGCACCACGGCCTCATCGAATTCGAGAGTGCTCCCGGGCGCACCCGCTTCACGATACTGCTGCCGGTCCGCTCCCCCGCCCAGGCGGGGCTCACGCGCCTATAAGGATGGAGTGCAAGACCATGATCGAGGAAAGAGTCGCCAGGGACGTGAACGAGGAACCGGCGGAGAGGCATGCGAACCCCGTGTGGATCATCGACGACGACCGCTCCATCCGCTGGGTCTTCGAGAAGGCGCTTTCGCGCGAGGGCATCGGCCATCGCACCTTCGCCACGGCGCAGGAAGCGCTGGACCTGATGGCGAGCGAGCCGCCGCAGGTCGTGGTGAGCGACATCCGCATGCCCGGGCTGTCCGGACTCGAGTTCATGCAGAAGCTGAAGGAGCGCCTCCCCTCGACGCCGGTGATCATCATGACCGCCTATTCCGACCTCGAGAGCGCCGTGGCGGCCTTCCAGGGCGGGGCGTTCGAGTACCTGCCCAAGCCCTTCGACGTCGACCAGGCGGTGGAGCTGGTGCGCCGCGCGCTCGAGGAAAGCCGGCGCCGCTACGAAGCTCCTCCTGCCAACGGCGACACCCCCGAGATCCTCGGCCAGGCGCCCGCGATGCAGGAAGTCTTCCGCGCCATCGGGCGCCTTGCGCAGTCGCACGCGACGGTCCTGATCACCGGCGAGTCGGGCACCGGCAAGGAACTGGTGGCGCGCGCACTGCATCGCCACAGCCCGCGCGCGGCCAAGGCCTTCATCGCCATCAACACGGCGGCGATCCCGAAGGACCTGCTGGAAAGCGAACTGTTCGGCCACGAGCGGGGAGCGTTCACCGGCGCGCAGGCGATGCGCCGCGGGCGCTTCGAGCAGGCCGAGGGCGGCACCCTCTTCCTCGACGAGATCGGCGACATGCCGCCCGAGCTGCAGACGCGGCTGCTGCGCGTGCTCTCCGACGGGCAGTTCTACCGCGTCGGCGGGCACACGCCGATCACCGCGAACGTGCGCGTGATCGCCGCCACGCACCAGAACCTGGAACAGCGCGTCAAGGACGGCGTGTTCCGCGAAGACCTGTTCCACCGCCTCAACGTCATCCGCCTGCGCCTGCCGGCCCTGCGCGAGCGCGCCGAGGACGTGCCCATGCTCACGCGCCATTTCCTGCAGGTCAGCGCGCGCCAGCTCGGCGTGGAGCCCAAGCGCATCGACGATGCGGCGCTCGCGCGCCTGGGGCGGTTCGGCTTT
>CAZOIB010000365.1:0-18864 GCA_964579785.1 uncultured Lysobacter sp.
CCTGTCGCAGCTCGGCGACGTCGCGGAGGGGCTCAACTTCGCCAATCGCGCCCTGCTCGAAATGACGCCCGCCTTCCGGGAACAGGACCCGCAGAGCGCCGTCCTGTTGCGGCGCAACCTCGTGCGCCTGCTGGTGGCGGCTGGCCGCGTCGAGGAGGCGAATTGCCATGTGCAGGCGATCCTCGCCATGACAGAGGCGACCTCCACGCCGAGGATGCTGATCGCCGCGGCGACGGCGCGGGCGGTCTGCGAGCTCGCCGCGGGGCAGGCGGACGTGGCCCTGACCAGGCTGGACCAGGCGCTCACGCAGGCCCGCGAGATCCCCGCGGTCCTGCACGACACGCTCGCCTGGACCATCCGCGCGGAAGAGGCGGCCGGCAACCCGGAAAGGGCGCTCGTGCGCTTCCGCGAGCTGTCCGACCACCTGTACCGGTTCGCCATCGAAAGGGCCAGGACCTTCATCGAGCTGGAGAGCATCGCGGAGCTGCCGGCCGGGCGGGCGGGATACCAGGAGGAGCGCGACGGCCGCAGGCTCACGGCGAAGCTCGCCGCACCCCGCCCGCCGGAGCGATGGGACATGTTGCGTCGCCTGGGCGTGGCGGCGGCCATGCGGATGGACGGCACGGGTTGGCATGGCGTGCGCGTCGGGGCGCTCACCAAGGGACTGGCGCTGGCCCAGGGCTCGTCCCCTTTGCAGGCGCTCGAGTACGGGCTGGCTGCGGAATTGCACGACATCGGGATGCTGTCGGTGCCGGAGCGCATTCTCGCCAAGCGCGGCCCGTTGAACGAGGCGGAACACGCGCTGGTCCGAAGGCATGTCGAGGCGGGGGCCGAGATCCTGCGCGACGACCGCCATCCCCGGGTCCTCGTGGCCCGCGAGATCGCGCGGTACCACCACGCCCGCTGGGATGGCTGCGGCTATCCGGAGCGAGTCGGCGGAAGGTTCATTCCATTGCCCGCGCGCCTGTGCGCGGTTGCCGATGCCTACGATGTCATGGTGTGCGGCCTGGCGGGCCGCCCGCCGGTCAGCATGGAAGTGGCGTTGCAGGAACTGGCACGGTGCGCCGGAACGCAGTTCGACCCCGAGCTGGTGCGGTGTTTCGACGACTTCCTGCGCACGCAGACGGCGGACGTCGGTCTCGACCTCGCTTCCAGTCCGGGGATGGATTCCTTCCAGCGATTGATCAATGCACTTCTCGATGATCGGGGGTTTGTCTGATGGCTGATATGAACCTGGATGAAAAGAGCCTGCGCATGCTCGAGCTGCTCTCCCTGGGCTCCTCCACGCGCGAGATGGCGAGCCGCATGGGGTACGTGGAAGGGACCGTCCGCGTCTACCTCCACAACCTCTACCGGAAACTGGGCGTGAAGAACAGGACCGGCGCCGTCGTCTGGTACTACTCGCGCCAGCGCCAGGCCGGCGCGGGCGCCGCCGCGATGGACGAAGCGCCCGCGGACGAGGCGGCGGAGGTGTTCGGCGACTTCGCGCTTCGCGAGGGACTGGACGCCGCCCTGGGCAGCATGAGCATCTTCCTCGGGCCGCAGGGACGTCTCTGGGAGGTCGCGATGCGCCTCAAGGGACAGGCGCTCGACGCCAATGCCAGGCGAAGCCGCGAGCGCACCCGCCTGCTGTGGCGCGCGCTCCTCCAGGGGGACTTCGGCTACGGCAAGCGGCTCCACGACCAGGGCGAGGCCGACTCGCTCCCGGCCGAACGCCCGGCCGACGCCGTGCTGGTGGAAATGCTCCTGGCTTTGGGCGGCTATACGACGGCCGCGCGCAAGCTCCTGGCGCGCATCCGGCGAACCCAGAAGCGCACCGGTGGCGTCACCCTGCGGGAATGCACGATGCTCGGGGCGCTTGCGGAGGCGGCCGAGACGGGCGCCCAGCCCGCGCTGCTCATCCTGCACCAGCTGGCGACGCAGGCATCCTCGCCCGCGCCGCTGCGGCAAATGGCGATGGTGGGCCTGTTCCACGCCTACCGCGCAGGCAAGGACCGCGCGCGCGCCGGGCGTACCGCCCAGGCGATCTGGAGCGCGGCCGAGGTCGCGCGCAAGGAACTCGAGTCCATGGGCGACCGCTACTTCGGCGCCGACAGCCCGCTGCCCGGCCCCGGAAAGGGCGCGACGAGGGCGACCGCGCCCCGGGAGAAGGCGACGGCACCGCGCTAGCGGCGCCGTCCGCGCGGCTCCGGCCTACCAGCAGGGCGTTCCGTCCCCGCCGCCGACCAGCGCCAGCTCCACGTCCTCGAGCTGGCGCAGCTCCTTCGCCAGTGTCTGTTCGGCATCGTCCGCCCGGCGCTGCTGCGCATCCACGCAAGCGGTGAAGTTGTTCTGCAAGGTCGCTCTGTTCATGTGGCCTCCCGAGGGATCGAGTCGGCGGACGCCCCATTGCGCCCGCGCGAGAGAAGTATTGCAAATGTTAAATGATTGTGCAATATGATTAACATGTGCTTGCGGCGCGCTTCGTGCCGCGCAGGCGAGCCGGGGGGCGCGATGGGCAACGCAAGGAAGGCGGCCACGATCCTGGTCGTGGACGACGAGGAGAGGAATCGCCGGCTGCTCGCGGCCATGCTGAACGCGGAGGGTTACGCGGTTTCCGAGGCCGAGGACGGGCTGCGGGCGATCGCGCTCGCATGCGCCTCCCCGCCCGACCTGGTGCTGCTCGACATCATGATGCCGGGCATGGACGGCCACGACGTGGCGCGTGCGCTCAAGTCCGACCCGGTCACGCGCGCCATCCCGATCGTCATGGTCACCGCGCTCGACGACCGCGACTCGCGCCTGCAGGGCCTCGAGGCGGGCGCGGAGGAGTTCGTGACCAAGCCCGTCGACCGCATCGAGCTGCGCACCCGCGTGCGCAACCTGCTGCGCCTGAAGGAGCTCGGGGATCTCCTGGCCGACCACAACCGCACCCTCGAGGAGCAGGTGAGGGAGCGCACCCGCCAGCTGGCCGCGAGCTTCCGCGAGACGATCGTGACCATGACGCGCGCGGCGGCGTACAAGGACGAGGAGACCGGCGCGCACGTCGCGCGCATCAGCCACTACAGCGAGGAGCTGGCGCGGACGCTGGGGATGGGCGCCGGGTTCCGCGACACGATCCGTTTCGCGAGCCCGATGCACGACATCGGCAAGATCGCGATCCCCGACGCGATCCTCGGCAAGTCCGGCCCGTTCGAGCCCCGCGAGTGGCAGGTGATGAAGACCCACGCGGCACTCGGCGAGAAGATGCTGCGCGGCACCGACTCGCCCTACCTCATCATGGGCGCCGAGATCGCCGGCGGGCACCACGAGCGCTGGGACGGCGGCGGCTACCCGCAGGGGCTCTCCGGCGAGGCGATCCCGCTGTCGGCGCGGATCACGAACATCTGCGACCAGTACGACGCGCTGCGCTCCCGGCGCCCGTACAAGCCGCCCCTCCCGCACGCGCGGGCGGTCGCGATCATCACCGAGGGCGACGGGCGCACCACCCCCGCGCACTTCGATCCCGCGGTTCTCGCGGCATTCGAAACCTGCGTCTCGCGCTTCCAGGAGATCTTCGAGACGGTGCGTGACGAGGCCTGAGCAGCCCGGCATGGCACCGGCTCAGCCGGCGACGAGCGTCCCCGCGAGCCCCACGAGGCCGAGCCCCAGCGCCGCGAGCGAGTCGCCGGCGATGAGACCGCCCCCCACGAGCGAGGTGGTGCTCATGTCCTCCGGCATCGCCTTTTCCCCTGCCTGCGGCTTCCTCTTCGCAAGACTGTTCACCGCGCTGGAGAGGATGCCGCCGCCGCCGAACCACAGCGACGTATGCAGGTTGACGAAGCCGCCGAACGACGAGGCGTAGGGCGAAGGGCAGAAGACGGCGTCGAACAGGAAGTCCGTCACGAACCCGCGCCTGCCGCTGGCCGCGTAGGCCTGGTAGGCGGCGTTGGACTTCACCAGCACGCGCACGAGCTGGAAGGCGAAGCCGATCCCCACCCCGACCCAGATTGCCGTGCGCTGGTAGGGCTTGTCGTCGGTGAGGCTCCTCAGCACGCCGACGAACTTGTAGGTCATCGCGGCACTCCATTCCGCCGGCTGCTCGCCGGCCTTCATCACCGTCTGGTCGAGGAGCAGGACCGGGTACGCCGTCATGAAGAGCTTCGCGAAGACGACCGCCATGATGGCGCCGACGAGGATGCCCACCACCTGGTAGCGGAACTGCAGGACGCGATTGGTGCCCAGGCGCCAGCCGGTGGAGCGGTCCTGCTGCATGTCGCAGGCGACGCTGGTGGCGATGAGCAGCACCATGCCCGCCATCAGGCCCACGGCCGGGTCCTTCAAGCCGATGGCCGCCATCAGCACCACGCTCACCACGAAGGCCGACGAGATGGGGTTGGAGTCGCTGATCCCGACCGAGATGCCGTTCACCAGCGCGAACACGAACACCAGGGTCACCGCGAAGAGGAGAAAGCCCACCGGGGCCCCGAGCACCAGGTGGCCGGTGACCACGATGCCGGCGCCCCAGGCGACGACCCAGGCGATGAGTCGCGTGGTGTTCACGCGCTTCCACTCCGCCTGCGGAACCGGAGGCTCGCCCTTTCCGGCGAGGCGCTGCGCCGCCTCCTTCAGCACCAGCGCGATGTCGATGAGGGCCGCGCCCATGATGAGGCCCAGGGCGATGAGGAAGGCGATCTTGCGGAACGGCTCGCCCTCCCTGAGCCAGCCGATGGAGATGAAGTAGGGGATCAGCGCCCAGAAGATGACGCCCGAGGTGATGGCCGGAATGCCGATGCGCGCGCCCACCAGCATGCCTGCGCCGAGCGTCGACGTGGACAGCTCGATCGCCCCGAGGATCGCGATCTTCCCGGCCGCGATTCCGCCGGTGATCCCGACCAGGATGCCGCTGCCCAGCTTGGCCACGGACCTGCGCAGGAGCACGGGGTCGGTGAGGGCGCGCAGGATGTTGGCCACCGCGTAGCCGGAGGGGTAGGTGAGCTGCAGCCGGTCCACCAGCAGCGGCGTGTAGAGCATGCCCACGCCGACGCCGAACATGCCGATCGAGAGCATGTAGAGGATCAGCTGCCAGACCGGCGGCTGCGGCAGGCCCATCCACACCATCGCCTGGATGAGGACCCCCATGGCGGACAGGCTCGCGACCGACGCTGCCGCAGTCTGCATGTAGTTGGCGCCGTGCTTGCCCTCGGCGCCGTAGCCGAAAGTGACCGTCGAGCCGAGGATGCCCGCGAGCACCTGCCCGCCCACGAAGAAGCCGAGCGAGAAGTTCATGTACGAGGCGGTGACGCCGCCGAGCGGGCCGAGCACGAAGACGCCCAGGCAGACGAGGAGGGCGTGGTACTTCCAGGTGCCGACGGCGGGGAGCCATGACCAGCGCGGGGCGGAGGGAGCGATTGCGTCCATGGCCGCGACAGTACAAGAAATCGGCGGGAGGCGTCCTGAGCAGCCGCAGCAGGATCGCCTTGCGGGTTACTTGCCGTTTTAGCTAATAAGGCATATGTTTCGAAGCATGGACTCCGTCAGCGCCACCAGCCTCAAGAACCGCCTTGGCGAAGCGCTCGCCCGCGCCGCCCTCGGGCCCGTTGCGGTGGAGCGCCACGGTCGCATCGTGGCATGGCTCGTGCCGCCGGAAAGCCCTGCCATTGCTCCTCGCCGCGGCCGCAGCTCCACCGTCCGCCGTGGCTTGCGTCGCCACGAGGAGGAGCGGCTGGTGGCGCTGTGCGCGAGCGGCGATCTCCGGCCCTCCCGATGGAGACGTGCCGGCGATCCGCGCACCCTGGCCGGTCTCGCCACGATGCTCGCCTCCACGGAGGGCTTCGATCGCACGCGCCTGCTCGTGCTGGCCGAGCAGCTTTGCCCCGGCATGACCGCGCCGGAGGAATTCGGTCGCTGGCTTGCGCAGGCGCCGGTGCAGGCCGCCAGGTTCCTGCCCATGGTGCGTGACCGGATGAAGGCGCTGGCTGCAGGGGAGGACACGTGAGCAGTCCCGCCATCACGCTCAAGGCCGACCTCGGGTACCTCAAGGCGTTCGCCGAAATCATGTCCCGGATAGAAGGCGCACTGGGGCGCACGCGCGGCGACGGTCCGGTCGCGGTCTACGTGGCGGGCGGTGCCGCGCTGCATCTCTACACCGGGGCGCGCGTCTCGAAGGACATCGACGCGCGCATCATGGCCCGCTTCCTGCCGCCGGACGACCTGCAGGTCTCCTACAAGGATGCCGATGGACGCGCCCATCTCCTCTACTTCGATACGCAGTACAACGACACCTATGCGTTGCTCCACGAAAGCGCCTACGACGACGCGATCCCGGTCCGGATCGACGGGGTGGACCCGCGCAAGCTCGACGTGCGCCTCCTCTCCCCTCTCGACCTTGCCGTGTCGAAGCTCTCGCGCTTCGGGGAGCACGACCGCGAGGACATTGCGGCACTGGCCAGGGAGGGGCTCATCGATGCGAGGTCCTTGCGCCGGCGCGCGCAGGATGCGTTACCTTCCTACGTCGGCAACGTGGATCGGGTGAGGAACTCCATCGCGCTCGCCTGCCGCCTCGTCGAAAAAGCCGTGCCGAAACGCCCCAGGTCCAACTGACGCGTCTTGCCCTTGAAAACGCCATTCCAACCACCGCTCGCCGGCATCAAGGCCGTCGAGTTCTGCCAGGTCGCGGCCGGCCCGTTCTGCGGCATGCTGCTGGCCGACTACGGCGCGGAAGTGGTGAAGGTCGAGCCGCCGGAGGGCGACGCCATGCGCCAGTGGCCACCGGTGAATGGCGGCTACAGCGAGAACTTCGCCTCGATCAACCGCGGCAAGAAGTCGGTGGCGCTGGACCTCAAGAATCCGGCCGACCGCGATTTCGCGCGCGCGCTGGTGCTCGAGTCCGACGTCCTGGTCGAGAACAACCGCCCCGGCGTCATGCAGCGGCTGGGCCTCGGCTGGGACTGGTTCGGGCCGCGCAAGCCGCAACTCGTCTACTGCTCCATCTCGGCCTTCGGGCAGGCCGGGCCGCGCGCGACCGAAGGCGGCTTCGACCTCACCATCCAGGCCGCCACGGGCGTCATGAGCGTGACCGGCGAGCCCGATGGCGCGCCGGTGAAGTGCGGCGTTCCCCTGTCGGATTTCACCGCGGGGCTCTACGCGGCCTTTTCCATCGCCGCACTCATCGCGCGGGTGAAGGCGGGCGGCCCGGGCGGCGCCATCGACGTGCCCATGTTCGCCACCACCATCGCCATCGCGGCCCTGCAGACGAGCGAGTACTTCGGCACCGGCAGGAATCCGCGCAAGCTCGGTTCGGCTCACCCCCGAAACGCGCCCTACCAGGCCTACCGCGCCGCCGACGGGTGGATCGCGATCGCCGCCGGCAACAACAAGCTCTGGCAGGCGGTCTGCCACGCGGTGGGCATGCGCGAGTGGCAGGACGATCCCCGCTTCGCCTCGACCACGCTGCGCGCCGCGAACCAGGCCGCGCTGAAGGACATGCTGGAGGCGCGCTTCGGCTCCGCAGGCGTTTCCGCGTGGCTCGAACGCTTTCGCGCAGCCGGGGTTCCGTGCGCGCCGATCAACGGCTACGCGGAGGCGCTCGCGGACCCGCAGGCGGCACATCTCGGGCTGGTGCTGCCGGCGACGCTGCCCGGCGGACAGGTGACGCGCACCGTGGGCTGTCCCGTGCGCCTGGACGGCGAGGCGGTCGCCGTGCGGACGACATTTCCCGCGCTGGGCGAGCACACCGCCCAGGTACGCGCAACGACGAAGGAGGCGAAATGACCAACGAAGGCGAGCGCATCGCGCCATTGCGCGAATTCGTCCAGGCGATGACGAGACTGGTGGACCGCACCGACGACGAGGCGGCCCTGCTTGCGGGAGCGCGGCCGTTGCTCGCGAAGCTCATCGCCGGCGACGCGTGGCTGCCGGAGGATTGCACGAAGCCGGACCCGCAGTTCTACCGCCAGTATCTCCTGCACTGCGATCCGCAGGAGCGCTTCTCGGTGGTGAGCTTCGTCTGGGGGCCGGGCCAGAAGACGCCGATCCACGACCATACCGTGTGGGGCCTGGTCGGCATGCTGCGCGGTGCGGAGCGCTGCCGGCTCTATGCGCGCGCCGCGGATGGCCAGCTGCGCGCGAGCGGCGAGGAAAAAGTGCTCGAACCCGGCGACATCGAGGCCGTGTCCCCGACCGTGGGCGACATCCACACGGTCGCCAACGCGCTCGCCGACACGCCCTCGATCAGCATCCACGTCTACGGTGCCAACATCGGCGCCGTGCGCCGGCACGTGTTCGATGCCGCCACCGGAGCGGCGAAGGACTTCGTTTCCGGCTACTCGAGCGCCAGCGTGCCGAACCTGTGGGACCGATCGGCGGCGGTGCGCGCCTCGCTCGCGTGAGAGGCGGGGTCCGCGAAGGGGCGGCCACCCTCTGGCTCGACCGTCCCGAGCGCGGCAATGCGCTTTCCGCGGTCGCGGTCGATGCGCTTCTGGCTGCGCTGCTCGAGTCCATCGCCGACCCCGAAGTGCACACGGTCATCTTCCGGGGACGCGGCAAGCACTTCTGCACCGGCTTCGACCTGTCCGACCTGGAGAGCGAGACCGATGCCACGCTGCGCAGCCGCTTCGTGGCGCTGGAAAAGCTCCTGCAGGCAGCCTGGTATGCCCCCGTCCGTACGGTGGCGTTCGCGACGGGGCGCACCTGGGGCGCGGGCGCGGACCTGTTCGCCTCCTGCGACATCCGCGCCTGCGCGCCGGACGCGACCTTCCGCTTTCCCGGTTCCGCCTTCGGCATCGTCCTGGGCACGCGGCGCCTGGTCGAGCTCGTCGGCTGGGACCGCGCGCGGCCGCTCGTGACGGAGGGCGCAACCGTCGATGCCGCAGGAGCGATAGCCGCATCGCTGGCGACGGACATCGTGACGGGCGATGCGCAAGATTGGCTGGCGGCGCGCTGTTCGCGGCCCGTTGCCGATCGCGCTGCATTCGCGATGATCCGCACCGCCTGCCGGCCGGATCACCGCGCCGGCGACATGGCGAGCCTCGATGCCTCCGCCGGGCGGCCCGGCTTGCAAGGCCGCATCACCGCCTACCGCGAGGCCCTGCACAGTCGCAAGGCGGACCGCTAGGGCGCCGGCCGCCTCGCGATCAGCGTCCGGAAGCGCTTCAGCCTGTCGCCGGCCGCGGGAAAATCCTCGACGCTGTCGTGCAGGAATTCCCAGCCCGCGAATGGCGCGGCGAGTTCGTCGGGCCCGAAAAGGTGATACGCGGCAGGGTCGAACATCGCCAGGAAAGTCGAACCCTCGATCATCGCGTTGACGACGGCCACTCCGCCGGGCCGCACCGCGTCGTGGACCGCCTGCAACCCCGCCAGCGCGTCCTCGCGCGCAAAGAACATGAGCAGGCCGATGCAATTCACGGCATCGTAGGTCTCGTCCGGCCGCCAGCCCTTCAGGTCGACGGCGCGCACCCAAACGTTGTGGCCGGAGGCGAGGGCGCGCTCGGCAAGGTCCTCCACGGCGTTTTCGCAGGCGTCGTAGGCCGTCACCTGCGCACCGCGCGCGGCCGCCGCCAGGGACAGATTGCCCAGGCCGCAGCCGAGGTCGAGCACCTTGCCGGACAGATAGGGCAGGGCGCGCTCCTCGAAGGGGTTGAGCGTGTAGTCGTGCGCGGCGATCTGGCGCTCGAACTGGGCGCCGAAGAACGCGACGGTTCGGGGTTTTTCGGGGGCCATGGACGGCCGAATCCTTACCGCACCGGCGAATGCGCGGCCGCATCGCCCGAAAGATCGTCGAGAATCGGGCAACCGGGGCGATCGTCCCCATGGCACCGCGAAGCCAGTTCGACCAGCGCCTGGCGCATGGACTGCATCTGCGCGATGCGCGAGTCGAGTTCGGCGATGTGCTCCCGGGCGAGCTTTTTCACGTCCGCGCTCGCCCGGTGCCGGTTGCTCCAGAGCCCGAGGAGCGCCTTGATCTCGCGCAGCGAGAATCCGAGGTCGCGCGCGCGCCGGATGAAGCGAAGCACGTGCACATCGGTTTCGCGGTAGATGCGGTAGCCCGCCGTGGTGCGCCCGGCCCGGCCGATGAGCCCGTTCTCCTCGTAGTGGCGGATCATCTTCGCCGAGACGCCGGACGCGTCGGCCGCCGCACCGATGTTGACGTGCCCGTCGCGGCGCGCATCCGACATCTCGAAGTACTTCGGGGGCATGGCGCATCTCCTCAGTGCGGTTTGGCCGGGCGCCAGCGGGCGAGCAGCAGCGCGTTGGACACCACGCTCAGACTGCTGAGCGCCATGGCCGCTCCCGCCACCACCGGCGTGAGCAGTCCGAGCGCCGCCAGCGGAATCCCGACCACGTTGTAGGCGAACGCCCAGAACAGGTTCTGGCGAATCTTCGCATAGGTTCGCCGCGAGATATCCAGGGCCGCGGCGACCAGCGCGGGGTCGCTGCGCACGAGGGTGATGCCGGCCGTGTGCATCGCCACGTCGGTCCCGCTGCCCATGGCGATGCCGACATCGGCCGCCGCGAGCGCCGGGGCGTCGTTGATGCCGTCGCCGACCATGGCCACCACGTTGCGACCCTTCCGCAACGCGGCGACTGCCGCCGCCTTGTCTTCGGGCAGGAGGGAAGCGCGCACGTCGTCGATGCCCACCGTCTTTGCCACGGTGCGCGCGGCACCTTCGTGGTCTCCCGTGAGCAGCACCGAAGTCACGCCCAGCTCGCGCAGGCGGTGCACGAGCGGGCGAGACTCCGGACGTACGCGATCGGCGAAGGCAACGGCACCCAGGGTCCGGTTGACGGGCCCCTTTTCGAGGAGCCACGAAACGGAATGGCCGGTTGCACGCAGGGCGGTCGCCTCCGCCTCGAACGGCTGGCGCCCCTCGGCCCGCAACTCGGACGCCCAGCGGTCGCTCGCGAGGGCGAGACGGCGTCCCTCGACCAGTGCCTCCACGCCGCGTCCCGGCACTGCCTTCGCTTCCGTCACCTGCGGCAGTGCGATGCGCTCGTCGCGCGCGACGCGCAGCACCGCTTCGGCGAGAGGATGCGCGCTGGTGCGCTGTATCGCGCCCGCGAGGCGGATCACCTCGACGCGCTCCCCTTCCGGGGCAAGCACGCGCGCGAGTTCGGCCCGCCCTTGCGTGAGTGTCCCGGTCTTGTCGAAGGCCACGACACGCACGCGGTGGGCGATCTCCAGCGCCTGCGCATCGCGGATGAGTATGCCGTGGCGCGCCGCCGCCCCCGTGCCCACCATGACTGCCGCCGGCGTCGCCAGGCCAAGGGCGCAAGGACAGGCGATGACGAGGACCGCGACGGCGTTGAGTGTCGCGGTGGTCCAGTCGCCCGTCGCGAAGCCCCAGGCGAGGAGCGTCACGGCTGCCACGGCGACGATGGCCGGCACGAAGACCTCGCTCACGCGGTCGACCAGCCGCTGGATGGGCGCCTTGGCCGCCTGCGCCGACTCCACGTGCGCGATGATGCGGCCGAGCAGCGTGGCCGCCCCGATGGCGCCGGTGCGGACGACCAGGCGGCCCTCGCCATTGACCGCGCCGGCGGCGATCCTGGCCCCGGCGCCCTTCGCCACGGGCAGGCTCTCGCCCGTGACGAGGGACTCGTCGACGTGGCTCTCGCCCTCGATCACCTCGCCATCCACCGGAATGCGCTCTCCCGGCCGGATGGCGACGAGGTCGCCCACGCCCACGGCCGCGATGGCGACTTCGCGCTCCTGCCCTGCGACGACGATCCGCGCCGTCTGCGGCCGCAACGCCTCAAGCGCGCGCAAGGCCTCGACCGTCTGCCCCTTGGCCCGCGCCTCGAGCCATTTGCCGAGGAGCACCAGGGTTATGACGGCCGCCGAGGCTTCGAAGTAGAGGTGTCCCTCTGCCTTGACGAGCAGCAGGTAAAGGCTGAGAAAGTACGCCGCCGAGGTGCCGATGGCGACGAGCAGCTCCATGTTGCCCGCGCGCGCGCGCAGCGCCTTCCACGCGGCACGGTAAAAGGGCGCGCCGAGGATGAACTGCACCGGCGTCGCCAGCAGCACCTGCAGCCATCCCGGCAGCATCCAGTGCACGCCGAATAGGTCGGCAATCATGGGCGCCACGAGCGGGGCGGTGAGAGCCGCAGCGGCGATGACCTTCACAACGCCCATCGGATGTTGCGGCGTTGACGTGCCACCACCCCCGGCGGTTTTCACCGACGCGTCGTATCCAGCCGCCTTCACGGCGGCGATCGCTGCGTCTGCGAGCGCCGGCGGTGCCTGCACGCTCGCCGTCTCCGTTGCGAGGTTCACGCTCGCGTCGACGACGCCGGGCAGGCGCTTGATCGCCTTCTCGACGCGGGCCACGCACGAGGCGCAGGTCATGCCCGCCACTTTCAGCTCGATGGGAGCCGGTGCATGCGGCAGGTTCGGCAGGGTGGTTGCGGCCATGGTCACTCTCCTTCGGTTGTCGGCAACCCGAAGGCTCAGGCTTCCCATGGTGGGAAGGTCAAGCGCCGGTCACGCGCCATTGCTGGCGCTCCCGCCTCACCCTGTGCAATGGGCGATCGCTACCACGGCAGCGGCTGGATGCGGGTCGTCCGGCCGCCGGGCAACTGGATCGTCGCGGACGTAGGGGAGGAAAAGACGATCGTCAACATGCCGTCGCTCCCGGCAACCGTCGGCGGCGAATAGCGACAGGATGCGCACTGGCCGCCGCGATAACGGTCGAGCGAGGCGGACATCATGACCTCGCCTCCAGTGCCACTGAGCCGGCCGGGCGCGTAATACCAGACAGGCTCTCCCGCCGCGGTATAGCTGAACATCGTCACCACCATGACGCCGCGCTGGACCTGCAGGTTGTAACCGGTTCCCGATTCTTCCGGGTTCCACCACAGGCCGCCGAAGGGCGTGAACGGCAACGCGGCGAGTCCTCCCGCTGGCTGGCCGGAGGTGCCCGGCATGGTGTAGCCGGCAAGCCTCGCGACCTGGGTACCGTCGTCCATCATGATCATCCCGACGCCCGCGGCATACCAGACGTCGCGAACAGTTCCCGATCCACGTTGCTCGCGGACGTGCAGCGCGTTCATGAACGTGCCCGCGGGTGTCGAAACGGTCTCCAGGCCCTGGGCGAAGTAGGTGCTCATGTAGCCCTGCGACCCCATCATGCTTCCAGTGCCCATCACCGTGGCCGTCCACGACCCGGCGTTCGCGTAGCCGCCTCCCGCCATCATCGTTCCCGGACGCACCGGGTTCTGCAGCACCCACTCCGGATACGTGAGGCTCATCATCGAGAAATGCGCGCCCGTCGCGTCGGCGCCCGTGCCGCCGTAATAGTGAACGCCGTTCGGCCCCATGCCATAGAAGTCGGTCGCATCCGGCGCGCAGGTGGCGCCGATGTTGCAGGTGTAGGTCGAATGCATCGCGTAGAGACCGTTCATTCCGGCCCAGCTCTGCCCGCCACGCACGACCCTCGTGCTCGACGCCCATGTGCCGCCCGTGTGCATGTAGTCGTAGCGCGCGCCATCGACCATCGGGAAGTAGTCCGTGGTCGACATCGTGCCGCCCGTCATCTGGCCCGCGGCGGCCAGTGAGAACAACGATGCGCTCAATACCAATGCGTTCAGTGCTTTCACGAGAGAATCCTTTCCGTCGACATTGCGACCTCCCGCGCATGCAAGCACCACTTGTGCATGGCGGTCCTTCGCGAGTTCAGATGCTCGTGCATGATCGCTGTCAGATATTGATGCCGCGCAACTTTCGGCCACATCGAAGAAACATTTCGCGTCATTCTTGCAGGGGGCGAACAGTTCGCTTACGCCCGCCTTACATGCCTGTCATCGCGCAAAGCTCCATCTCTCGATGGCGATGCGGTGCCACTCAACGGACCTGGTCGCATCGTCGCGCTCGAGGTGAACGGCTCGCGTCGCATTTGTAATCGCCGCGTGTGACTTCGGTCAGGGCCTGGACCGTAGAGTCGATTGCATACCGGCCATCGCCGGTCCCCGCCGAATGACGGCGCAACGAACTTAAGGAGATCGACATGACAGTCCGCAAAGCACTTCTCGCCATGGGCGCCACCGTCGCCCTCGCCTCGCCCCTCGCCGCATTGGCCGATTTCACCTGGATCGTCACCGACGACGAGCCGGGCTCGCGCTACGTTTGGGTCGAGTCCGGACCCACCTCCAGGAGCAGCCCTCCCGCCGACACGCAACCGTCCAGGGTCGGCGACATTTCCGCCGACCGAGAGTACGTCTACCTGGGTGAAGAGGGCGGCTGGCAGTCCCGGCAGATGGAAAACCGCTTCGAGAACGGTCGCCTGGTGCACGTGGACGACCCCGTCGGCCACATGAACCGGCTCGCCGATACGCGCCCGCTGACGGAAGGCGAGCGCCTCGCGCTCCACCACTCCTTCGGAAGCTGATCTCGCAGTAGCGCCTGTCGGCAACTCGACGCCGATGTAATGCAACTGTATCCGGATTGTTAGGCGCTCCTTCGTAGAGTGGGTAGCGTATCGGCCATGTCGCGGCCTGCGCCGCTCGCTGCGGCAGCCACCCACCGGAGGAAGACGATGATGAGACTTGCCTTGAATCGCGCGAGCGCTGTGGCACTTGGCGCGGTTGCCCTGCTTGGCCCCGTGGCCGTCAATGCCGCCGACGATTTTCAGAGCTTGCGATCCGAGATCGAGGCGCTGAAGAAGGAATTGCGCGAGTTGAAGGAGGCGCAGAGTAGTGCGCAGCGCGCTGCGCCGGCGCCGACTTCCCAGCCGGCCAGGCCACCCGGCCTGAGTACCACCGTCCTCGGTGCCACCGTAACTCTTTACGGCACGATCAATGCCGACGCAGGGACGGTCGAGCGCACTGGCGCCACCGCCAGCACGAGCGGGCTCAACAGCATGGTTGGCGCACCGGGGCTTACGCCAGCGAACGTATCGTCGCGGTCGGTCCTGCGATCGAACTCGACGAACTTCGGGATCCGCGGCACGCGCGATTTCGGCAGCGGACTGAAGGCGGTATTCCAGGTCGAGTCCGGGTACAGCTCCGACGGAGGCGCGGGAACGCTGGCCGGGCGCGATACGTTCATCGGCCTGGAAAGCAAGTTTGGCACGCTGCTCTACGGAGGCAACATCGACAGCCCCTACAAGCGCAGCGTCCAGGGCAAGGATCCGTTCTTCGCCACGGGAATCGCAACGCAAAAAGGGATACTCGGCAGTCCGGGCTTCAACGTTACCAGCGTGAATGCGATCGCCGGGTCGGCCGTGGGCGGCAATGCCGCCGGCGCGCAGCAGCAGAACGCCGGCTTCGATGCGCGGCAGAACAATGTGGTCATCTACCGCAGCCCGGTCTACTCCGGTTTCGCCGGGGAGATTTCCTACGGCATGAACGAGAACAAGACCTCGAGCGGCATCAACCCCACCGTGATATCGGCACAGGTCCGCTACGAGCGCGGTCCCTGGTTCGCGAGCTACGCCTACGAGGAGCGCGAGGATGTGTTCGGCCTGAACTCGCTGCAGACATTCGCTCCCGGAACGGGATCGACGGGGGCACTGTTCGTTCCCCCTGCCGGCGCGACGTCGAAGGACAGCGCCAACAAGGTCGGCGTGGGCTACAAGCTCTTTTCCAATACAGAACTGCTGCTCGTCTGGGAGAACCTCAAGTACACGACGAACACCGGGACCATGCGCGAATTCGAGCGTGACGCCTGGGTGGGATCGGTCAATCATCGCATGGGCCGGCACCGTGCCATCGTGAGCTACAGCAAGGCCGACCAGGGCAGTTGCAGCCTCGCAACGGGCACCGCCTGTTCGACGCGCGGCCTCGGCGCGGAGCAATGGGCGCTGGGCTACGTCTTCGATCTGGATGCGAGCACCTCGCTTTACGCGTTCTGGACCCAGATCAGGAACGAAGAGGCGGCAGCGTACAACTTCGGTGTGTCCGGCGCGCCAGCTGCCGGTGTAGGCGCCGATCCCGAGGGAATCGCGCTCGGCATTCGTTACCGGTTCTAGGTAAACGCGAATCCGGGCGGTGCCGCGCCGGAAATCGAATGTTCGAATTTCCGGCAGACGATTGAGGCCGTCGGGAGAGGTCGGATTGTCCACCAGCGGAGTCTTGGTGGACACGGGCTCTCCCGACTTTTTTGCCGGTCTGTTCCCCAACCACGGCACGGGCTGGTCCTCTGCGTGCCACGAGAAGCGGATGGAATTTCGAACAGCTTTGTAATCGCCGCGCCCACATGACGTAAGCGCGCGCCGCGTAGATTGGTATTCGTACCGGCCTTCGCCGGTCCCCGCCGAATGACGGCGCAACGCACTTCAGGAGATCGACATGTCAGTCCGCAAAGCACTTCTCGCCATGGGCACCACCGTCGTCCTCGCCTCACCCCTTGCCGCCTTGGCCGACTTCACCTGGGTCACGACCAACGACGAGCCCGGCTCCCGCATCGTTTGGGTCGCTTCCGGACCCGCTTCCAAGAGCAGCGCTCCGGTCGTCACACAACCGCTCAGAGTCGGCGACATTTCCGCCGACCGGGAGTACGTCTACCTTGGTGAGGAAGGCGGCTGGCAGTCCCGGCAGATGGAGAACCGCTTCGAGGGCGGTCGCCTGGTGCACGTGGACGACCCCGCCGGCCACATGCACCGGAGCGCGGACGCGCGGCCGTTGACCGCCGAACAACGCGCCGCGCTGGATCGCTCTTCCGGCAGCTGATCGCGTTCGGGGTGCAAGGAGGCGCTGCGACGTCGTGTTGCGGCGCCTCCTGTCCGGCGCCTGCGGGCGAACGCGGTGCCTGGTCACGCGCCGAATGAAGGACAGGGCGGAGCGACTTTTCGTGGGCAGGACGACCCCTTCGCGACCCGAGGAACTCCGGCGCCTTCTCGTCCAGCGGCTCGGCCTGGCGGCCACAATCATCGGAATGGTGGCCGGGTCGGGTTTCTATTGGCTCGAAGCGGATCGGTTCGAGAAAATCGCCCGGGACCACGCACTTTCCGGGGCGCGGCATTTCGAGGCCCCCGCCATGCAGGCCCTGCTCGGGGCCGGGGAGGAGCACCATGGGGAACTCGCCGCCCTGCTGGATCAGGCACGTTTCGCAGGCGTGCGCGTCTACCGTCCGGACAGCTCCCTTGCCTTCGAGGCATGGGCGACCTTGCCGGCACAACTGATCGCGGCAGCACAGAGGCAGGAGCGGAAATGGCCCGCCATGGGTCGCCATCAGTTCCTGCGAATCGATACCGACGGCGAGCGGCTGATT
Source organism: uncultured Lysobacter sp. (assembly GCA_964579785.1). Lineage (GTDB taxonomy): Bacteria > Pseudomonadota > Gammaproteobacteria > Burkholderiales > Usitatibacteraceae > FEB-7. The sequence goes on from CAZOIB010000365.1 coordinate 17,165, forward strand.
CTCACGATGCTGCCGCTGGCCGCGCGCGACGGGAGCCTCGTCGGCTATCTCGAAAGCGCGACCCGCATAGACGGCGAGACGCTCCAGACGCAACGGGCGCACACCCGCATCGCGGCCATGAGCTCGGTCGCTTCGGTGGCACTCACCTCGCTCCTGGTGTACCCGTTGATGCTCGCCATGCTGCGCAAATCGACGGAGCTTTCGCGCAGCCTCCTCGATTCCAACCTTTCGCTCCTTCGGTCGCTGGGCAACGCGGTGGCCAAGCGGGATTCGCAGACCGATGCCCACAACTACCGCGTGACCCTCTATGCGGTGGCGCTCGCCGAAGAGTTGCGTCTGCCCCGAAACGAAATCGCGACACTCGTCACCGGCGCCTTTCTCCACGACGTCGGCAAGATCGGCATTCCCGACCGCATCCTGCTCAAGCCGGACAAGCTGACGAACGCCGAATGGGAAGTGATGAAGACCCACGTCGCGCTGGGCCTCGAGATCGTCGCCGACAATCGCTGGCTCGAGGGCGCGGCCTTGACGATCGCGCAGCACCACGAGCGCTTTGACGGTACCGGGTACCCGGGAGGTCTTCGGGAGACCGAGATCTCCCGTGTCGCGCGGGTGTTTGCCGTAGTCGACGTCTTCGACGCGCTCACGTCAGAGCGCCCCTACCGGTCGCCGATGCCGTTCCCGGAGGCACTTGCAGAGATAGACCAGGAGTCGGGGCAGCACTTCGATCCGGAGGTTGTTGCGGCAATGCGGATCGTGGCGCCGGCGATGTTCGGGAAGGTGTCCGCCGCGAACATCGCCACCCTGGACTCGATGCTGCGGGATGCGCTTGCGCGCTACTTCGACGCAGCGCTCGCCGCCTGACCCTGGCGATCTCCGCGCCCGCCACGACGGCGCCGACGTCATCGGGCCAATTGCACCCGCAACAAGACAGGGCTGGCGGACTTGTTGCTCCACATCCAGCGGTAGTACTGGTCGACCCGACCGGCAACGTGCCCTGCCAATCCGGCAAATGGTGAACGCGTCTGTAACCTCCGCGTCAGCCGATGGCAACGCTTGTCCGGATATGCTGAGCAACCACCCGAAGCAGCTTCCGGACGCCGACTTGCAGCCAGGTATGCGCGAGGGACAGGGTTTCTCCACGCACCAGAAAAGGAAACTGCGATGAACATCCTCAATGTATTGGCAGGCTCGATGGTCGCCGCTTCGGTGATGATTGCGCCGGCGGCCTTCGCCGGCGAGCCGATGAAGAAGCACGACATGGGCATGATGAAGCACGACATGGACGCGTTCATGAAGTCGTGCGATATGGACAAGGACGGCATGATGTCCAAGGCCGAGATGATGAGCCACATGGAAAAGATGTTCGACAAGATGGACACCAAGAAGACCGGCAAGCTCGACAAGAAGCAGACCGAGGCCCTCCTGCAGGAATTCAACAAGCAGAGCTTCGGCGGCTGACCGCTCGCCGGGCCTTGCTGCCTGGCAGCGCAGTGAGAGGCTGACCGATCAGACGATCGATCAGCCTCTTATCACGTTGGCACCCAATCTAGTGTGCCAGCAGTACCCGCAACGAGACAGGCGCCGCGGCCTTGTTGGTCCACATCCAGCAGTAGTCCTGGTCCAGACCTACAGGCAACGTCCCCTGCAGTTGGCTGACGCCGTCCTGCTTGGCCGGATACTCCACCTTCTTCCCCTCG
>CAZOIB010000366.1:0-2056 GCA_964579785.1 uncultured Lysobacter sp.
GGCGCTGCGCGAGGAAGGCTACAAGGTCGTGCTGGTCAACAGCAACCCGGCGACCATCATGACCGACCCGGAGATGGCCGACGTCACCTACATCGAGCCGATCACCTGGCCGATGGTGGCGAAGATCATCGAGCGCGAGCGGCCCGACGCGCTGCTGCCGACGATGGGCGGGCAGACGGCGCTGAACTGCGCGCTCGACCTCGCGCGCGAGGGCGTGCTGTCGAAGTTCGACGTCGAGCTGATCGGCGCGTCGAAGAAGGCGATCGACAAGGCCGAGGACCGCGAGAAGTTCAAGGCGGCGATGTCGCGCATCGGCCTGGGGTCGGCGCGCAGCGGCATCGCGCACACCCTCGACGAGGCGCACAAGGCGCAGGCCGAGGTCGGCTTCCCGTGCATCATCCGGCCGTCGTTCACGCTCGGCGGCACCGGCGGCGGGATCGCCTACAACAAGGACGAGTTCGACGAGATCTGCAAGCGGGGGCTCGCGATGAGCCCGACGCACGAGCTCCTGATCGAGGAGTCGCTCCTCGGCTGGAAGGAGTTCGAGATGGAGGTGGTGCGGGACCGCCGGGACAACTGCATCATCGTGTGCTCGATCGAGAACCTCGACCCGATGGGCGTGCACACCGGGGACTCGATCACGGTCGCGCCGGCGCAGACGCTGACCGACAAGGAATACCAGATCATGCGCGACGCCTCGATCGCCGTTCTACGCGAGATCGGGGTCGATACGGGTGGCTCGAACGTGCAGTTCGCGATCAGCCCGAAGGACGGGCGCATGCTCGTGATCGAGATGAACCCGCGCGTCTCGCGCTCCTCGGCGCTCGCCTCGAAGGCCACGGGATTTCCCATTGCGAAGATCGCCGCCAAGCTTGCCGTGGGCTATACGCTCGACGAACTGAAGAACGACATCACGGGGGGGGCGACGCCTGCGTCATTCGAGCCCACCATCGACTACGTCGTCACCAAGATTCCGCGTTTCGCCTTCGAGAAGTTTCCCCAGGCCGACAAGCGCCTCACGACCCAGATGAAGTCCGTGGGCGAAGTGATGGCGATGGGACGCACCTTCCAGGAGTCGTTCCAGAAGGCGCTGCGCGGGCTCGAAGTGGGCGTGGACGGCATGAACCAGAAGACCACCGATCGCGAAACCATCGAGATCGAGCTGGGCGAACCGGGGCCGGAGCGCATCTGGTACGTGGGAGATGCCTTCGAGAACAGCTTCACGCTGGAAGAGGTGTTCAACCTCACGCACATCGATCCGTGGTTCCTCGCGCAGATCAAGGAGATCATCGACCTCGAGATGGAACTGGACGACCGTTCGCTCGCGGACATCGGCGCGGACGAATTGCGCGAACTGAAGCGCAAGGGCTTCGCCGACCGGCGTCTTGCGAAGCTACTCAAGGCCACCGAAGCCGAGGTGCGCGCGGCACGCCATCGCTTCGGCGTGCGACCCGTGTACAAGCGGGTCGATACCTGTGCCGGCGAGTTCGACACGCGCACCGCGTACATGTACTCGAGCTACGAGGAAGAGTGCGAGGCGCGGCCGAGCGAACGCAGGAAGGTGATGGTGCTGGGCGGCGGGCCGAACCGGATCGGGCAGGGCATCGAGTTCGACTACTGCTGCGTTCACGCCGCACTCGCGCTGCGTGAAGACGGGTTCGAGACCATCATGGTCAACTGCAATCCGGAGACCGTCTCGACCGACTACGACACGTCGGATCGCCTGTATTTCGAACCGCTGACGCTCGAGGACGTGCTCGAGATCGTGCACGTCGAGAAGCCCTGGGGCGTGATCGTGCAGTACGGCGGGCAGACGCCGCTCAAGCTCGCACGCGACCTCGAGGCCAACGGGGTGCCCATCATCGGCACCTCCCCCGACATGATCGACTGCGCCGAGGACCGCGAGCGCTTCCAGAAGCTCCTGCACCAGCTCGAGCTCAAGCAGCCGCCCAACCGGACCGCGCGTGCGCCGGAAGAAGCCCTGGCGCTCGCGCAAGAGATCGGCTATCCGCTGGTGGTGCGGCCTTCCTATGTGCTCGGCGGTCGCGCGATGGAG
>CAZOIB010000367.1:0-4027 GCA_964579785.1 uncultured Lysobacter sp.
GAACGGCCTGACGGCGCTCGCCAACGCGACCACCAACTGCTTTCCGATGATCCTCGTCAGCGGCTCCTCCGAGCGGGAGATCGTCGACCTGCAGCAGGGCGACTACGAGGAGATGGACCAGCTCGCGATCGCGCGGCCGCACGCCAAGGCCGCGTTCCGGGTCCTGCATGCCGAGGACATAGGGGTCGGCGTGGCGCGGGCGATCCGGGCCGCAGTCTCGGGCCGTCCGGGCGGCGTGTATCTGGACCTGCCGGCCAAGCTGTTCCCGCAGACGATCGATGCGGAGGCGGGAAGGAATTCGCTGATCAAGGTCGTCGATCCGGCGCCGCGCCAGATTCCCGCGCAGGAAGCCGTTCAGCGCGCGGTCGACCTGCTGAAGGGCGCGAAGCGTCCGCTCATCATCCTGGGCAAGGGCGCCGCGTACGCGCAGGCCGACGCGGACGTGCGCGCGCTGGTGGAAAAGACCGGCATCCCGTACCTGCCGATGTCCATGGCCAAGGGCCTGCTGCCCGACACGCACGAGCAGTCGGCATCGGCGGCGCGCTCCTACGTGCTGCCCGAGGCCGACGTGGTGCTGCTGGTCGGCGCGCGTCTCAACTGGCTGCTGTCGCACGGCAAGGGCAAGACCTGGGGCGGCGCCTCGGCGAAGGCCTGGGGCGGGCAGAAGTTCGTGCAGGTCGACATCTCGCCGCAGGAGGCCGACAGCAACGTGAAGATCGACGCGCCGGTCGTCGGCGACATCGGCTCCTGCGTCGCGGCGCTGCTCGCCGGGCTGGGCGCGGACTGGCCGAAGCCGCCGGCGGAATGGCTCTCGGCGGTCGCCGACCGCAAGGCGAAGAACGTCGCGAAGATGTCCGAGACGCTCGCGAAGAACCCGGTGCCGATGAACTTCCACAGCGCGCTCAACGTCGTGCGCGACATCATCAAGGCCAATCCGGACGCGATCCTCGTCAACGAGGGCGCCAACGCGCTCGACTTCACGCGCAGCATCGTCGACATGTTCAAGCCGCGCAAGCGCCTGGACGTCGGCACCTGGGGCGTGATGGGCATCGGCATGGGCTTCGCGGTGGCGGCGGCCGTGGTGAGCGGCGAGCAGGTGATCGCCGTCGAGGGCGACAGCGCCTTCGGCTTCTCCGGCATGGAGGTCGAGACCATCTGCCGCTACAGCCTGCCGGTCTGCGTGGTGATCCTGAACAACAACGGCGTCTACCGCGGCGACGAGGTCAACCCGACCGGCGGTGCCGACCCGGCGCCCCTGGTGTTCGTGAAGGGCGCGCGCTACGAGAAGCTGATGGAGGCCTTCGGCGGCGTGGGCGTGCAGGTCGCGACCCCGGCCGAGTTGCGCCAGGCGATGGAGGCGGCCATCCGTTCGCGCAAGCCCACGCTCATCAACGCCGTCATCGACGAGTCCGCCGGCACCGAGAGCGGCCGCATCACGAGCCTCAATCCGACCGCCAGGAAGAAATAGCGGTTTGCGCCAATTGCATGGCCGCGTTTCAACACAGAGGGCGCAGAGGTAACACAGAGGGGGTCGGAGTAAAATTTGAACTTCCTCTGTGTTGCCTCTGTGTCCTCTGTGTTCAATTCCCTCTCTAGCCGGAGCCAAGAATGGAAGCACTCAAAGGCGTAAGAATTCTCGACATGACCCACGTGCAGGCGGGCCCCACCTGCTCGCAGCTGCTCGCATGGATGGGCGCGGACGTGATCAAGTTCGAGCCGCCGCAGGGCGACGCCACGCGCGGGCAGCTGCGCGACGTCCCCGGCGCCGACAGCCTCTACTTCACGATGCTCAACTGCAACAAGCGCTCGATCACCGTCAACATGAAGAGCGCCGAGGGCAAGGCGGTGTTCGTCGACCTCCTGAAGAAGTGCGACATCATGATGGAGAACTTCGGCCCCGGCGTGCTCGAGCGCCTGGGCTTCACATGGGAGAAGATCCACGAGATCAACCCGAAGATCGTCGTCGGGTCCATCAAGGGGTTCGGCTCCTCGGGCCCCTACGCGGACTTCAAGGCCTACGAGAACGTGGCGCAGGCCATGGGCGGCGCGATGAGCACGACGGGCGTGCCGGACGGCCCGCCGTTCGTGACGGGCGCCCAGATCGGGGACACCGGCACGGGCCTGCACCTGGCGATCGGGCTGCTGGCGGCCCTGCACCATGCCAGCCGCACGGGCCAGGGGCAATACGTGGAGGTCGCGATGATGGACGGCGTCATGAACCTCTGCCGCGTGAAGTTCCGCGACCACCAGCGCCTCACGCGCCAGTCCCTCTCCGAGTATTCCGTGCCCACCTTCCAGGACATGGGCGACGTGCCGCGTGCCGGCAACGACTCCGGCGGCGGCCAGCTCGGCAATGCCATCCACTGCAAGCCGCACGGCCCCAACGACTGGCTCTACGTCGTGGTGCAGGAGGCGGTGTGGGCCGCTCTCGCCGGCCGCATCGGTCCCGACGTGGGCATGCCAGACCTCGCGAGCGACCCTCGCGTCGCGACCATCGGCGAGCGCCGCAAGAACCAGGCGCTGGTGTGGTCGATGCTCAACAAGTTCGCGGAGAAGTACACGAAGCGCGAGCTCATGGCCATCCTCAACCCGCTCGACGTGCCCTGCGGACCCATCATGTCCACCACGGATCTCGCCAACGACGAGCACATCCGCGGGCGCGGGATGTGGGTCGAGCTGGACCACCCGCAGCGCGGCAAGTGGTTCAACGTCGGCATGCCCATCAAGCTCTCGGCCTCGCCCGCGAGGATCGAGAGGAGCCCGCTGCTGGGCGAGCACACCGACGACGTGCTGACGAACGTCCTCGGCTACGACGAGGCGAAGATCGCGGCGATGAAGGCGGCTGGCGCCTTCTCCGCGCCGCCGAAAAAGGCTGCGTAGGGGAGTTCAGTAACCCAACAGCTGTGGAAACGCCGATTGCCGCCGATGCCCCGCCGATTGCCGCCGATGAGGGCATGGATGGTGGAGTTGGGGTGGGTTTCGGCCACGTCGCGCCTTGCCACATTTCAATCCATCAAGCCTTTATCTGCGGCAATCGGCGGGGCATCGGCGGTAATCGGCGATTTCAAAGACTTTTGATCGGATAACTCACATCGGCGGCAATCGGCGTTTCCACAGACTTACAATCGGATAACTCACCATGCGCATCGCAATCGTCGGTCAGCAGGACTTCGGCAAAGCAGTCCTTGAGGCTTTCCTCGCCCGTGGCGACACGGTGGCGGGCGTTTTCTGCGCGCCGGAGAAGGAGGGCGGCAAGCCGGATCCGATGAAGACCGCCGCGCTGGAAAAGGGCCTCAAGGTCTTCCAGTTCCCTTCGCTCAAGGCGCCGGAGGCGGCCGCCGCGATGCGGGCGCTCGAGGCCGACATCGGCATCATGGCCTTCGTGCTGCAGTTCGCGCCGCAGGAGTTCGTGAACATCCCGAAGCACGGGACGATCCAGTTCCACCCCTCGCTGCTCCCGAAGTACCGCGGGCCCAGCTCGATCAACTGGCCCCTCGCCAAGGGCGAGACGAAGACCGGGCTCACCATCTTCCGGCCCTCCGACGGTCTCGACGAGGGCCCGGTGATCCTGCAGAAGGAAACACCGGTCGCGGAGAACGACACCCTGGGCAGCGTGTATTTCGACCGCCTCTTCCCGATGGGTGTCGCGGCGATGCTGGAAGCCGCCGACCTCGTGGTGGCCGGCAAGCACCGGGAAGCCGTCCAGGACGAGTCGCAGGCCTCCTACGAGGGCTGGTTCCGTGCCGCCGAGGCGAGGGTGAACTGGAACCAGCACGTCGACTGGATCCACAACACCATCCGCGGCTCCGACCCGGCGCCTGGCGCGTGGACCACGATCGGCGGCAGGAAGCTGCAGCTCTTCGGCTCGAAAAAGCACCTCGTGCGTACCTTCGGCGCGGTGAAGGGCAAGATCGGCGAAATCACCGAGGTCGGGGCGGAGACCATCCGCATCACCGCGCAGGGCGGCCAGATCGAGATCGCCAAGGTGAAGCCCGAGGAAGGCAAGAAGGTGTCGGCTGCCGAGTGG
>CAZOIB010000368.1:0-6579 GCA_964579785.1 uncultured Lysobacter sp.
GCGCGCGACGCGTTCGGCAACGCAGTGGGCGACGCGCTGCAGTGGGACACGTTTGTGGCTCGCGGACGGCGCGTGGTCGCTCTCCGCCCAGCGCCGCGACTCGAAGGACGCGGCGCGCGCCGTGGAGGCGATCGGCCAGAGCACGAGAAATCCGGCCAGCAGCAGCAGGTTCGACCAGCCCGGCGAGGAGCGGAAGAGGCGCACGTGGCCGCTGACCTCGCGCTGGCCGGCGGCCGCGCCGCCGGCGGTGCCCGCCCTGGCGTCGATGGTCAGCGTGTAGCGGCCACCCGGAAGGGCGGCAATCCTCGCCATGTCCTCGGGATTGCCGTCGCCCCAGTCCGACCCCACCCCCCGGTTGCCCAGCTGGCGCGTCACGCGATAGGCGCGTCCGCTTCCCACCTCCACGAGCTGCAGGTCGAGGTCGACCCACGCCGCCTGGGCGTTGGTCGTGATGTGCAGGTTCGCCGGACCGTCCCGGAAGCTGCCGAGGTCCAGCACCGGGCTCACCTTGCGCGCCGGAGTGCCCGGCGTCACCGCGAACGCGACCGTCGCCGCTTTCGTCCCCGAGTCGAGCGCCATGAAGCCGAACTGCATGACCACCGCCACGACCAGCACGGCGAAGTACGCGATCCAGTAGGCGAGCGGCTTGCCCTTGTGCGGCGAGGGCTGGTTGGGTGCCACGCCGATGCGCGGGGGTGGGGAAGTCCTGAGCGCGAACGCCCTCCACAGAACCTCCGGCTCGACGTATTCCCCGATCGACCAGGTGATCTCGCTCGCGCTCTTCTCCGAGGAAAGGATCAGCGGTGGCGCGACGTAGTCGTCCACCCGGCATTTCTCGCCGAGCTGCACGCGCCAGTTGAACTCGCCGACGAGGAAGGTGACCTCCGGCTCGCTGCGCTGGAAGTGCTCGAACTCGCGCCCGAGATAGCGCACTTTCGGCTTGCCGCCGTCCTTGAACGCCTTTTCCGGAGGGCTCTTCGGCTGTTCCGACGTCCCCTTGATGAGGCTGAAGTGCCCCTGGTATTCGCTGATCCAGTAGTAGCCCTGCGCGAGGTTGTGCAGCAGGTACTCGCCCCACTCGTAAGCCGCGCCCTCCACGACGATGCGCCGGCGCATGTAGCCCACCACCTCGTAGGCGACGCCGCGCCACTGGCAGGCGGAGCCGAGCGGAATCGATGGCGAGAATTGCGCGGCGTTCACCTCGTTCTTCTGCACGATCTCGCCTGCCGTCCCCGTGACGTCCGTCACGGAGCCGCAGGACCCGCAAGCAACCACTTCGGTCGTCGTGACGTGCTTCTCGATCGGCGCGCCGCAGCCCGCGCACTTGAAGGCGATGGCCCGCACGCCGGGCGCCACCGGCCGGTCCGGGTCGCGCAGCCCGTCGAAGCGGAACGTGTCGAACGGCAGCCGCTCGCCGACATAGACGTGCGGCACGTCCTCGGAATAGTCGATCGTGGCAAAGCGGGCGCCGTCCCCGCGCAGGTCGGCCACCGGGGCCTTCCAGCCGGATTCGAACTTGAACGGCAGCTCGCCCTCGCCGGCGACGACTTCGGCGCTCTCGAGGTTGGTGACGCTGTAGCGCTCGCGCCCCAGCGTGACGGTCATGCCGGGCTCGAGCGCCGCGAAGGGCGGCACCTCGGCGGGCGGCGCCAGGTAGGCGATCGTGTAGTCGCGGTTGGCGTCCGACAGCCAGGCGCTCTTGCCGCGGTCGAACAGCGCATGCCACTCGTTCCAGAGTCCCGCCGCGTAGCGGTACTGGATGCGCCCGACGAGGGTGAAGGCTTCGCCGCGGTGGTAGCCGGTCGTGCCGACCTGCAGGAGCGTGTCGTCGGGCAGGAGCTCGGCCTGCCTGCCGATGTCCTCGAGGCTGGCTCCCTCGCGCACCAGCGTGGCGCGGCAGTACTGGCAGACGGCCACGATGGAAGTCGCGCCGCGAAAGCGCAGCGGCCCGCCGCACGAGGGGCAATTGGCCATCCGCTTGCGCGCACCGCTGTCGATCGTCACCGGCCCCTCCCCGAGCCGTCGGATTTTGACCCTACCGCAGCAGGCGTGCAACATACCCGCCATGCACAGGGCAGGCCTCGCTTTCTGCTGGGTGGTCATCGCGTCCCTCGCGGCGGGCTGGTCCGCGCCCGTGGCCGCGCAGTCCGCGCCGGCGGAGCCACGCGTCACCCTCGTCATCGGGAACGCCGCCTACCCCACCGCCGCGCTGCGCAACCCCGTCAACGACGCGAAGGTCATCGCGGAAAGGCTGCGCAAGCTGGGCTTCGACGTCACGCTCAGGACGGACGTGACGCAACGCGAAATGACGCGCGCGGTGAGCCAGTTCGGGCAGAGCCTGAAGCCCGGCGCCGTGGCGCTCTTCTATTTCGCGGGACACGGCATGCAGGTGAAGGGCCGCAATTTCCTCATCCCCGTCGATGCGGAAATCGCGACCGAGGCCTCGGTGCGCAGCGAGGCCGTCGACCTCGACCTCCTCCTCGAGCAGCTGGGGCCGGCCCGGCTCAGCATGGTGATCCTCGACGCCTGCCGCAACAATCCCTTCGAGAACCGCTTCCGCTCCGGCGGGGGCGGCGGCCTCGCGCAGATCGACGCCCCCAAGGGGACGCTGCTCGCCTATGCGACGGCGCCCGGCAAGGTGGCCTCCGACGGGCTCGGCGCGCACGGCCTCTACACCTCGGAGCTCCTGCGGGCGATCGAGGCGCCGGGGGCCAAGGTCGAGGAGGTGTTCAAGGCGGTGCGCGTGAACGTGATCAAGGCGACGGGCGGCGAGCAGGTTCCGTGGGAATCCTCGTCGCTCACCGGCGACTTCTATTTCCGGCCGCCGGCCGCGCCCGCCGACACGGGCAAGGCGACGCGCGAAGCGGCTGCGAAGGAAAAGGAGCTGCAGGCGCGGCTCGACGCCGAGCGCAGGCAACGCGAGCAGGACGCGAAGATGCTGATGGCGGAGATGGAGAAGCTGCGCGAGGAGGTGCGCAAGCTCACCGAGTCTTCCGCGGCGAAGGACGCGAAGCCGCTTCCGGCCGCGAAGGCGGCGCAGCCGCCACCGGCCGAAGTGAAGAAGGTGACGCCGGCGCAACCGTCACGCGTGGCCTCGGCCAAGCCGGGTGCCGCAACCGCGTCCGAGCTCGCCCTGCGTGAATGGGTACGCCGCACCAGCATCCTCGAGGAGCAGCGCGGCAGCCTCACGCTCACCAAGGCCGTCGCCATCCTGCTGGGCCCCTACTCGGACGACGAGCTCCTGGACCTGGTGAAGAAGGAGCGCGCGCTGCGGGACCTTCCCTACCACAGCGCGTTCGCCCTCGGTATCACCGCGGAAGGCAAGATCACTTCGTGGCGGCTCGGGAGCGCGCGCAGCGCCGACACGGCCCGGGAACTCGCCATCGAGCGGTGCAGCAAGAGATCCGTCGTGCGCTGCAGCGCCGTGATGGTGAGCGGCGAGTTTCGCGAGGCGGGCTTCCTCGAGTGGGCGGGCAACGCGCGCGGCAGGAGCATCCTCAAGCTGCGCAGCGGCTTCCTCGCCCTGCGCATGGACTAGCGCCACGCGCGCATGGCGGCCGCGCCCGGCGCGTCAGGTCAGCGCGATGAACTCCGGATCGTCCTGGTGGTGACGCTCGAACTTGAGGAAGTCGTAGTACCCGCAACGCGAGCCGCCCGGGAAGTCGCCGCAGATGGCGGGGCGCGCCTCGTAGACCGTGCAGCGGCGCGTATTCTGGTCGAGGAACGTGCACGCCGACTTGAAGACCGCGTCCTTGCGGTGTCGCAACACGCGCGCGGCCCCGTTCTCGTCCAGCCGCGTGAAGCGCGCCTCGGCCTGCGCCGGTTCGATGCCGAAGTGGCGGGCGAGCCGCGCGATGTCGCGCACCCGCACCGGAATCTCCTCGTAGGTGCAGCAATAGGCGGGGCACTTCTTGCACGAATAGTTGACGCGCACGGGGACGGGAAAGGGCTTGCTGTTCTTCATCGCGGACGATCTTGTGGAAAGCGCGGCATTGTACGCGACCGCGGAGCCGGGTCGATAGGGCGGCGGGGGCGTCCAATGCCCTTGATTCCGGTCAACGCCACGGCGCCAGTCCGTAATAGCCTTGGGCTAGGAAGTCCCGTGGAACTGTCCCCGATGGTCGTTGCAGGCGCGAGAGCCGGAAATTTCCTCATGCTGCGGGGTCGCTGGGCGGCCTGCGCCGTCCTGGCGCTTGCGCTTTCCGGCTGCGCGGAGCTGCTCCCCAAGGCGAGTTCCGAAGTGACGAGCCAGTGGCACAGCTACGAGGAGGCCCGCGCCGCGATCGAGCGCATCGTTCCCTACAAGACGACCGCCACCGACCTCAAGGCCGCCGGCTTCGACCCGTACGTCACGCCCAATGTCCAGCTCCTCACGTTCTCCGATATCGTCCTGCGCTTTCCCCTGAGCGGCAGCATGCCCTGGGACCGGCTGGACCGGGGCCTGCGCGAATGCCTCGAAGCCGGCAAGTCCTGCCAGGGGTTCTCCATCTCGGTCCGCGAGACGAAACGCGATCGCATCGGCAACTTCTGGCTGGATGCGCTCCATTTCAAGCGCACCGTGGATACGATCGGCTGGTCCTTCAGCGCGCTGGTGCTGCTCGTCGACGACCGCGTCGTCTACGTGATCCATGGCGGACAGCCGCTCGTCCGCGAACAGGAAACGAACAAGCAGCCCCTGGGTCCGTTCCAGGGCTGGGGTGATGCGCTGCCCGGACTGTTCAATTGAGCCCACGCCGCCGCGTCTCCGGAATTCGAGCGCGTGAACGGGGGGCTAGAATGACTGCCCGATAGTCATTCGAGATTGGCTTGTCATGGAATCGCGCCCGCTCGGCCGCTCCGGCATCCGCGTCGCCCCGCTCGCCTTCGGCGGCAACGTCTTCGGCTGGACGGCGAATGAGGCGACCTCCTTCCGCCTCCTCGATACCTTCGTCGATGCGGGCTTCAACCTCATCGACACGGCCGACGTCTACTCGTCCTGGGCGCCCGGCAACCACGGCGGCGAGTCGGAGACCATCATCGGCAAGTGGCTCGCGCGCACCGGCAAGCGCGACCGCGTGGTCATCGCGACCAAGGTCGGCTACGACATGAAGGAGGGCGGCAAGGGTCTGTCGCGCGCGCACATCCTCAAGAGCATCGATGGCTCGCTCGCGCGCCTGCAGACGGACCATGTCGACCTCTACCAGTCGCACGTCGAGGATCCCGCCACGCCCCACGAGGAAACGCTCGCCACGTATGCCGAGCTGATGCGTTCCGGCAAGGTGCGCGCGATCGGCGCCTCCAACTTCAAGCCGCAGACCCTGCGCGAGGCGCTGGCCGTTTCCGCGCGGCTCGGGCTGCCGCGCTACGAGACGCTGCAGCCCCTCTACAACCTCTACGACCGCGCCGCGTTCGAGGCGGAACTCGGGCCCCTCTGCCGCGAGGAAGGCATCGGGGTGATTCCCTTCTTCGCGCTCGCGGCCGGGTTCCTCACCGGCAAGTACAAGACCGAGGCGGATCTCGCCTCGAGCGCCCGCGGGCAGCGCGCGAAGACCTACCTCAACGAGCGCGGCCTGCGGATCATCGCGGCGCTCGACGAGGTGGCGGCGGGGCTCGGCGCGACCCCGGGCGAGGTTGCCATCGCCTGGCTCATGGCGCAGCCCGTCATCACCGCGCCCATCGCCAGCGGGCGCACGGTCGAGCAGGTCCGCGATCTCGTCGCCGCGACGCGGCTGGCCCTCGATGCCGCCGCGCTGGAACGGCTCGCCCGCGCGAGCGTCGAATAGCCATGCCCTACCCGAAACCCCGGCCGCCCAGGTTCAAGCTGCAAGTGCAGGAGGACGAGTCCGATCACCGCCTGTGGCACGACGTCCTCACGCCCGAGGGCAGGCTCTGCATTTTCGACGACGAAAACGAGGCCCGCGCCAGGCTGGAGGAGCTCTTCCCCGTCCTCTTCAAGCTCGAGAAGTTCGCCGCGGGGCCGAAGCGCACGCGCGTCATCGCCATCATTCGCGACGACGCGGAAGACGAGGACTCCTGAAGACCATGACCGCTATCCCTTCCGACGCCTTCCCCGCCCCGCGCAACGCCGTCGCGGTCGCGCTGCTCTGTTTGTGCGCCGCGATGACCGGGGCCGGCCGCGACGCCCAGGCGGCAACCGGCGCCCCCGACGCGAAGGCGCCGCCCGGAGCCGCGGTGCCGATGGTCGCCGTGCCGGATTTCGCCCGCATCACGCGGCTGTACGGACCCGCCGTCGTCAACGTGAGCGTCAGCGGCATGCGCCAGGTTTCCGCGGGAAATGACGACGCGGAAGGCCCCGGGGACAACGAGGAGGACACCTCGGACCCGATGCGCCTCTTCCTGCGCCGCTTCCAGCAGCAGTTCGGCGGCACCGGCGCGACCATGCAGGTGCCGGTGCGGGGGCAGGGCTCCGGCTTCATCGTGAGCAAGGAAGGACTGATCCTCACGAATGCGCACGTGATCGCCGACGCGAACGAGGTGACCGTGAAGCTCACCGACCGCCGCGAGTTCCGCGCCAAGATCCTCGGCACCGACCGGCGGACCGACATCGCCGTCCTGAAGATCGAGGCGGGCGACCTGCCG
>CAZOIB010000369.1:0-1677 GCA_964579785.1 uncultured Lysobacter sp.
AAGGGTCCATTATCCCCGCCGCGCATGCGTGGCGGTGCCGCTCAACCCTTGACCACGTCCCGCGCCGCCTGCTGCAGCGCCTTGCGCAGGAAGCGGTGGCCGGGGTCGCGGTCCCGGCCCTGGTGCCAAAGCATCCGCACCGGCGACGGGCCGCCGTGCGGCGCGTCCTGCACGACCTCCAGCCCGAGCATCTTGCGCGCCAACTCCGCCATGCTGCCCGGGACGATGCCCAGCAGGTCCGATGCCGCGGCGACCATGAAGACCTCGAGGATCTCCGAGACCTCGAGCTCGTAGCGCAGGTCGAGGGAGCGCAGTTGCGCCACGGCGTCGGGAAGGCGGCTCGCTTCGGAGCGCGGCCGCAGGCGGACATACGCCTGGGCCCGGAGGACCTTGCGGGTGGCGCGACCGCGCAGCACGGGATGCCCCTTGCGCGCCGCGATGACGACGTTGTCGCGGAACAGCACCTCCTCGCGGAAGTGCTCTCCCGCCGCGGGCAGCCAGGCGAGCGCCACATCGATTCGCCCCTCGCGCAGCCCCTGCTCGAGGCCCGCGGGTCGCGACTGCGTGTTGAAGCCCACGCGTACGCCCGGTGCGTCATCGCGCAACTGTTCGAGCAGCCGCACGGCGATCATCGGCCCGAGCGGATGCGGGATCGCGACGAAGAACTGCCGCTCGGAGGACGCGGGGTCGAACCCGCGCGTCCGCGTCACGGCTTCGCGGACCAGCCCCAGCGCCGGCCGTGTCTTCTCGTAGACGGCATCGGCCGTCGGCGTCGGCGTGACGCCGCGGGCGTGGCGCACGAAAAGCGGGTCCTTGAAGAGCACCCGCAGCCGCGTGAGCGCATGGCTCACCGCCGACTGCGTGATCGCGAGCCGCAACGCCGCCCGCGACAGGCTGCGCTCCTCGTAGACCGCCTCGAACACCGGCAGCAGGTTCAGGTCGACCGAACGCATGTTGAGCATGGCTCATATCACCTATCGTGTTTCTTCAGTATTCGGAATATATCACCCGCCCCAGAATGACGGTCATGAACAACGCACACGACAGGGGAGCACGATGAAGATCATTCTCATGGGCACGCACTTCAGGCCCGAAAGGTACGGCGGCTGGCACCTCATCTCGGCCATCGACGAGGCGCCGCCAGTGCCGGCGGGGGTCACGCCCCCTGCGCTCACGCGGCTGCCGCCGTGGATGGCCGACGACCACCACTACGTGCGCACCTCGAAGGGACTGGAAGAGTTCCGCGGCATCGTCGCCCGCTTCATCGAGTCGAACCGCGGTCCGGGCGCCACGCGCAAGGTGGTGTTCAACCTGAACGGGCGGTCCCAGCCGCTGCCCTTCGACTACGTGAAGGTGATCGTGGACGAATTCCGCACCAGGGCGATGCACGACCCGATCGAGGTCGTGGTGTTCGCGAACCTCGCCGGGTAGGCGCAGCCGCGAGGGCGGCGGCTACTCGACCGTGACGCTCTTGGCGAGGTTGCGCGGCTTGTCGACGTCGGTGCCGCGCCTGAGCGCCGTGTGGTAGGCGAGGAGCTGCACCGGGATCGTGTGCACGACGGGGGAAAGGAGCCCCGCGTGGCGGGGGGTGCGGATCACGTGCACGCCCTCGCTCTCGGCGAAGTGGCTGTCGAGGTCGGCGAACACGTAGAGCTCGCCGCCGCGCGCGCGCACCTC
>CAZOIB010000370.1:0-10709 GCA_964579785.1 uncultured Lysobacter sp.
CCGGGCGCCGCCGATCGTCTCGCGGTCGAACAGCCACTGCGCGTGGCCGCCGTCGATGCCGGTCATCGGGAACGGCAGTTGCACGCGCGCCTCGTACTGCAGGTAGACGGTGGTGATGGGCTCGTGCGCGATGGCCGAGAGGTTCGCGGCCAGGCGTGCGAGGGCCGGCACCGTGCCGAGGAGCGAGGCGGCCTCGCAAGGGGCGGTCGCGCACACGACCGCGTCGAACGCGCGCGTGCCGTCGGCGGTGGCGAGCTGCCATTGCTCCCCGGCACGGGTGAGCGCGGTGATGCGCCTGCCGAGCACGATCTCGGCCCCGCGTTCCCCCAGCCACGCGATGGCCGGATCGGGCAGGAGGGCGGACAGGTCCGCCGCGGGAATGACGAGGTCGGAGTCGGCGCGGCTGCGCAACAGCGCATCGCGCAACACGCGGGCGAAGACACCGGCCGCGGCACGTTCGGCAGGCGTGTTGAGCGCGGCCACGCACAGCGGCTCCCAGAGCAGGCGCCGCAGCCGCTCGGGCTGGCGGTGGCGTTCCAGGAACGCGGCGACCGTTTCCGTTTCCGCGGCGGATTGCTCGGCGCGCCGGAAAGCGAGCGAGAAGCGCAGCGCCGCGATGCGCTCCGGAAAGGAGAGCCCGCGCGCGAACGCGAGCGCGGCCGCCAGGTGCAGCGGGGCGGGCAGGCGGGGGGCGGCGAAGTCCAGGTGACCGGGGTAGCGCAGGGCGAGCGGCATGCGGCGCAAGGCATGGTCCGGCACGCCCACCAGCCGCATGAGGGCGAGCGTGTCGCGGTAGGCGCCCAGCAGGATGTGCTGGCCGTTGTCGAGCACGGTCCCCCGGTACTCGACGCGGCGCGCGCGTCCGCCGGCGGTCCGGTTGGCGTCGAAGAGCGTCACTGCCGCGCCGCCGCGCACCAGCTCGACTGCCGAGGCGATTCCCGCGTAGCCGGCGCCGATGACGGCCACGCGCCGCGCCGTCATCCTGACGCTCCTCCGAGCCGCCCTGCCAATGCACATGGTCGCGTGTCGGAGCGGGCGCGCATGAGTCTTGCCGTCGATACCGCAAGCGGGGCCCTCGCCGGGTGACTCATGCGCGCACCCAGGTGGTCCAGGCGATCCAGAGCTTGCGTATCGGCGTGAGCGACACGCGGGCCTCGAGCACCGGAAAGCCGTCGCGGCGGATCTCGGCGAGCAGGGTGCGGTAGATGGCGGCCATGATGAGTCCGGCGCGCTGGTCGCGGCGGTCCTCGGGGTGCAGTTTCGCGAACGCCGCCTCGTACAGGGATTCGGCGCGGTCCGCTTGTTCTGCCATCAGCGCGCGGAAGGCGGCGCCACCCTTGCGGGCGAGTATGTCCTCGGCGGCAAGCCCGTGCCGCGCCAGCTCGTCGGCCGGCAGGTACACGCGCCCGCGCCGCGCGTCCTCGCCCACGTCGCGGATGATGTTGGTGAGCTGGAAGGCGAGCCCGAGGAGCTCGGCGTACTCGAGCGTCTGCGCATGGCGGTGGCCGAAGATCGACGCCGAGAGCTGCCCGACGACGCCCGCCACGCGATGGCAGTAGAGGCGCAGCGACGCGAAGTCGGCGTAACGGTGATGGGTGAGGTCCATCTCCATGCCGTCGATGATCTCGTTCATGCGCGCGCCGTCGAGGCCCATGGCGGCGACGAAGGGCGCCAGTGCCCTGGTCACCGGGTGCGCCGGCGTCCCGGCCATGAGGTTCGCCACCTCGGTGCGCCACCAGGCGAGCTTGGTGCGCGCCACGCCGATGTCGCTCGCCTCGTCGGCCACGTCGTCCACCTCGCGGCAGAAGGCGTAGAAGGCGGTGATCGCGCGGCGCTTGTCCGGCGGCAGGAAGAGGAAGCTGTAGTAGAAGCTCGAGCCGCTGCCCGCGGCCTTCTGCTGGCAGTACTGGTCGGGGGTCATCGCGCGCCCGTTCCCACCGGCCGCGGCCGCCACAGGGCCGCGCGCCAGCCGATGCGGATCCAGTCGCCCAGGACGAGCACGGGGCGATGGCGGAACACGTCGCCCTGCACCGCGTCGATCTTGTCGAGGATGCGCAAGCCCCCCGCGGCGATGGCCCGGATCTCGAGCCCGATGCGGCCGGGCAGGCGCGTGCCGAGCGGGACGCCGGCCCGCATCATGGCCCGCGCGCGCTGGCTCTGGAACCGCACCAGGTCCTGCCAGCGGGCGTCGACGCGGCCGTCCGCGATCTGGCTTTCCGGCACGCCGAAGCGCGCGAGGTCTTCCTGGGGAAGGTAGACGCGGCCCTTGCCCCAGTCGACCGCGATGTCCTGCCAGTGGTTGATCAACTGCAGGCTGGAGCAGATCGCGTCCGAATCGCGCAGGTTGGCCGGGTCGTCCCTGCGGAAGAGGGCCAGGAGCAGGCGCCCCACCGGGTCGGCCGAGCGGCGGCAGTAGTCCATCAGTTCGTCGAAGGTGGCATAGCGCTTCTTCACCACGTCCTGGCGGAAGGCGTCGAGGAGGTCGTGGAAGAGGGCGATGGGCAGGTCGTGGGCGACGATCGCGTCGTGCAGGCGGGAAAACACCGGGTCGTCCGGGCGTTCCCGGCGCGCGATGCGCTCGAGATTGCGGGAGTAGCCGTCGAGGAGGGCGATGCGCTGGGCGTCGCCGCGGTCGCCCTCGTCGGCGAAATCGTCGGCCGTGCGCGCAAAAGCGTAGATGGCCTCGACCGGGGGCCGCAGGGCGGGCGGAAGGAGCCAGGAGGCGACAGGGAAGTTTTCGTAATGCTCGACCGGCAAGGGAGTGCGAAGCGCTTGAATTTCCGGATTATATCGGCCCGCCATGGCCCCGGGCGCGGCGTCTGTGGGACCCCGGGCTTCGGGTATAATTTCGCCTTCACCGCGAAAGTGGCGGAATTGGTAGACGCACTGGATTTAGGTTCCAGCGCCGAAAGGCATGGGGGTTCGAGTCCCTTCTTTCGCACCATATTCGATCGGCCGCCTTCCGCGGTGGTGACCCGCGGGAACAACACAGGAAAATCATCATGCAGCAGGCAGTCGAAACGAAGCCCAGCCCGCTCGAGCGGCAACTGAAGGTGGCGGTACCGGTGGCGCAACTCGAGGCCGAGATCGCCAACCGCATCAAGAAGCTCGCGCGTACCGTGAAGATGCAGGGCTTCCGGCCCGGCAAGGTGCCGATCAAGATGGTCGAGCGCCACTACGGCTACCAGGTGCGCCAGGAGGTGCTCACGGATTCCGTGCAGCGTTCCTTCGCGGAAGCCGTGCGCGACCAGAACTACCGCGTGGCCGGCATGCCGCGCTTCGAGCCGGTGCAGGGCGAAGGCGACCAGTCCGCGTTCGAGTTCCAGGCCGTCTTCGAGGTCTATCCCGACATCACGCACGGCGAGCTGGCGGGCTGCAAGGTCGCGCGCCCGGTGACGAAGGTCGAGGAAACGGATGTCGACGCCACGGTCGAGACGCTGCGCAAGCAACGCGCCAAGTACGAAAACGTCACGCGCGGGGCCGTCACGGGCGATCTCGTGAACCTCGACTTCGAAGGCAAGATCGACGGCCAGCCCTTCGAGGGCGGCGCCGGCGAGAACTTCACCGTCGTGCTGGGCGAGGGACGCATGCTGCCGGAATTCGAGGCGGCCCTGGCTGGCCTCACGTCCGGGCAGCAGAAGAGCTTCCCCATCATCTTCCCCGCGGACTACGTCGACCACCTCAAGGGCAAGACGGCGACCTTCGCGGTCACCGTGAACCAGGTCGCCGAGCCGAAGCTGCCCCCGGTGGATGCGGAGTTCGCCAGGTCGCTGGGCGTGGAGGACGGCGACGTGGCGCGCATGCGCCAGGAGATTCGCGAGAACATCGAACGCGAGGTGAAGAAGCGCGTGCAGGCCAAGGTGAAGGAGCAGGTGATGGACGGCCTCGTCGCCTCCGCCACCTTCGAGGTGCCGCGCTCCCTCCTGGACGGAGAGATCCAGCGCATGCAGCAGGCGGCCGTCGAGGACCTCAAGAAGCGCGGCATGACCACCGAGAACATCGAGCTTCCCGCCGACCTCTTCGCCAAGCGTGCCGCCAGCCGCGTGACCCTGGGGCTCCTGGTCTCCGACCTCGTGCGCAAGAACGATCTCAACGCCCGCGCCGACCAGGTGCGCAAGGTGATCGAGGAGCATGCGGAGAGCTTCGAGCAGCCCGAGGAGATGGTGCGCTGGTTCTACGGCCAGCCCGACCGCCTCGCGGAAGTGGAGGCGCTCGTGATGGAGGACAACGTCGTAGAATGGGCTCTCGGCCGCATGCAGGTGACCGACGAGCCGACGGCGTTCGAGGACCTCATGGGCACCAGGAAGAAGGCTTAACCGGGAGTGACGATGCGAGACGAATACCAGGCGCCGGTGGGACTCGGCCTCATCCCGATGGTGATCGAGCAGTCGGGGCGCGGCGAGCGCGCCTACGACATCTACTCGCGCCTGCTCAAGGAGCGCGTGATCTTCCTCGTCGGGCCGATCAACGACCAGATGGCGAACGTGATCGTGGCGCAGCTCCTCTTCCTCGAGAGCGAGAATCCCGACAAGGACATCAACCTCTACATCAACTCGCCGGGCGGCAGCGTCTCCGCGGGGCTCGCGATCTACGACACGATGCAGTTCATCAAGCCGGACGTCTCGACCCTCTGCACGGGGCTCGCCGCCAGCATGGGCGCCTTCCTCCTCGCCGCGGGCGCCAAGGGCAAGCGCTTCGTCCTGCCCAACTCGCGCGTGATGATCCACCAGCCTTCCGGGGGCTTCTCGGGCCAGGCTTCCGACATCGAGATCCACGCCAAGGAGGTGCTGTATCTGAAGCGCCGTCTGAACGAGATGATGGCGCAGCACACCGGCCAGTCCATCGAGGTGATCGACCGCGACACCGACCGCGACAACTTCATGAGCGCGGAGGAAGCGGTAAAGTACGGCCTGATCGACAAGGTCCTGCAGACGCGCGCGCAAGTCGCGGCCTGAGACGGGCGCGGGGAAACACATGACGGAAAAGGTCGGCGGCGAGAAGCTTCTCTACTGCTCCTTCTGCGGCAAGAGCCAGCACGAGGTGCGCAAGCTGATCGCCGGCCCGTCGGTGTTCATCTGCGACGAGTGCATCGACCTCTGCAACGACATCATCCGCGAGGAGGCCACGCCGGAGAGCACGGCCAAGGCCGCCAGGAGCGACCTCCCCAGCCCGCGCGAGATCTGCGACATCCTCGACCAGTACGTGATCGGCCAGGTGCAGGCGAAGAAGATCCTCGCCGTGGCGGTCTACAACCACTACAAGCGCCTGAAGACCGGCGGCAAGCAGGACGAGGTCGAGCTCGCCAAGTCGAACATCCTGCTCATCGGCCCGACCGGCTCGGGCAAGACGCTCCTCGCGCAGACGCTGGCGCGCCTGCTCAACGTGCCGTTCGTGATCGCCGATGCCACCACCCTCACCGAGGCGGGCTACGTCGGCGAGGACGTCGAGAACATCATCCAGAAGCTCCTGCAGAAGTGCGACTACGACGTCGAGAAGGCGCAGCGCGGCATCGTCTACATCGACGAGATCGACAAGATCTCGAGGAAGAGCGACAACCCCTCCATCACCCGCGACGTGAGTGGCGAGGGCGTGCAGCAGGCGCTCCTGAAGCTGATCGAGGGCACCATCGCCTCCGTGCCCCCGCAGGGCGGGCGCAAGCACCCCAACCAGGAGTTCGTGCAGGTCGACACCACGAACATCCTCTTCATCTGCGGCGGCGCCTTCAGCGGGCTGGACAAGGTGATCCAGTACCGCACCGACACCTCCGGCATGGGCTTCGGCGCGCAGGTGCGCTCCTCCACCGACCGCAAGGAGATGAACGACCTCCTGCAGGACGTGGAGCCCGAGGACCTCATCAAGTACGGCCTCATCCCCGAATTCGTCGGGCGCCTGCCCGTGGTGGCGGTGCTGGAGGAGCTCGACCCGGATGCGCTCGTCAAGATCCTCACCGAGCCGAAGAACGCGCTGGTGAAGCAGTACCAGAAGCTCCTCGCCATGGAAGGCGTGGAGCTGGAGTACCGCGAGAACGCGCTCACCGCGATCGCCAAGCGCGCGCTGGAGCGGCGCACGGGCGCGCGCGGGCTGCGCTCCATCATCGAGCACGCGCTCCTCGACATCATGTTCGACCTGCCCTCGCTCACCAACGTGCGCAAGGTCGTCGTGGACGAAGGCTGCATCTCCGGCGACACCAAGCCGCTGCTCATCTACGCCGACCAGCCCAAGGTCGCGGGTGGGCAATCGTAGCGCCCGGCGGACCGCAAATCCGTCGGGTCATTCCTCGGCTATTATTGGCTGTCGGCGCGTCGTTCCAATGCAGGCCCCGCGGCCTTGATCGGCCGGCGGCCCGCCCCCATGTATCCCTCCTGACCCATCCCTGGATTTCGCCATGACCGTCCCTTCCCCCGAATCCCGCGTGCTCCCGTTGCTGCCGCTGCGCGACGTGGTGGTGTTCCCGCACATGGTGATCCCGCTCTTCGTCGGGCGTCCCAAGTCGATCAAGGCGCTCGAGGCCGCCATGGAGGAGGGCAAGAACGTCGTCCTCGTGGCGCAGAAGTCCGCGGCCAAGGACGAGCCGGCGCCCGAGGATCTCTACGCCGTGGGCACCGTCTCGACCATCCTGCAGATGCTGAAGCTCCCCGACGGCACGGTGAAGGTGCTGGTGGAGGGCGTGCAGCGCGCCGGCATCGTGCGCGTGCTCGCGGAAAAGCCCAACTTCGAGGCCGAGATCGAGCCCGTCGTCGTCGACGAGGCGGACTCGACCGAGGTCGAGGCCATGCGGAGGACGCTCCTCACGCAGTTCGACCAGTACGTGAAGCTGAACAAGAAGATCCCGCCCGAGGTGCTCACCTCGCTTTCCGGCATCGATGGCGCCGGGCGCCTGTCGGACACCATCGCCGCGCACCTGCCGCTCAAGCTCGAGCAGAAGCAGCAGATCCTGGAGATGTACGAGGTCGCGCGCCGCCTGGAGCAGCTGCTGCAGCTCCTGGAGACCGAGATCGACATCATGCAGGTCGAGAAGCGCATCCGCGGCCGCGTCAAGCGCCAGATGGAGAAGAGCCAGCGCGAGTACTACCTGAACGAGCAGGTGAAGGCGATCCAGAAGGAGCTGGGAGATTCGGAGGAGGGCGCGGATCTCGACGAGCTCGAGAAGAAGGTGAAGGCCGCGCACATGCCCAAGGAGGCGCGCGTGAAGGCGGAGGCGGAGCTGAAGAAGCTGAAGCTCATGTCGCCCATGTCCGCCGAGGCGACGGTCGTCAGGAACTTCATCGACACGCTCGTCGCCCTGCCGTGGAAGAAGAAGACCAAGGTCTCCACCGACCTCAAGAACTCGGAGAAGATCCTCGACGCCGACCACTACGGCCTCGAGAAGGTGAAGGAGCGCATCGTCGAGTACCTCGCGGTGCAGCAGCGCGTGGACAAGCTGAAGGCCCCGATCCTGTGCCTCGTCGGCCCGCCCGGCGTGGGCAAGACCTCGCTCGGGCAGTCGATCGCGCGCGCGACCAACCGCAAGTTCTCGCGCATGTCCCTGGGCGGGGTGCGCGACGAGGCCGAGATCCGCGGCCACCGCCGCACCTACATCGGCTCGATGCCCGGCAAGATCCTGCAGAACATGACCAAGATCGGCGTGCGGAATCCGCTCTTTCTTCTGGACGAGGTCGACAAGATGGGCCAGGACTTCCGCGGCGATCCGTCGTCCGCCCTGCTGGAGGTGCTGGACCCCGAGCAGAACCACACCTTCGTCGACCACTACGTCGAGGTGGAATACGACCTCTCGGACGTGATGTTCGTCGCCACCGCCAACACCCTCAACATCCCGGCCCCGCTGCTCGACCGGATGGAAGTGATCCGCCTCTCTGGCTACACCGAGAACGAGAAGGTGCACATCGCCAAGGAGTACCTGCTGCCCAAGCAGTTGAAGGCCAACGGCCTGAAGGCCGGGGAGCTGGCGGTGACCGACTCGGCGCTGCGCGACATCGCGCGCTACTACACGCGCGAGGCCGGCGTGCGCGGCTTCGACCGCGAGCTGGCCAAGATCTGCCGCAAGGTGGTGAAGGCGATCCTCATCCGGAAGAAGGACGGCGCCACCGTCACGGTGAACGCGAAGAACCTCGACAAGTACCTGGGCGTGCGCAAGTACACCTACGGCATCGCCGAGAAGGAGAACCAGGTCGGCCAGGTCACCGGGCTTGCGTGGACGGAAGTCGGCGGGGAACTCCTCACGGTCGAGGCGGCCAAGGTGCCCGGCAAGGGCAACACCGTCACCACGGGCAAGCTGGGCGAGGTGATGCAGGAGTCGATCAAGGCCGCCATCTCGGTCGTGCGCGCGCGCGCCAAGCGCCTGGGCATCCCCGAGGATTTCTACCAGAACCTCGACCTGCACATCCACCTGCCGGAGGGCGCGACACCCAAGGACGGGCCCAGCGCCGGCATCGCCATCACCACCGCGCTGGTCTCCGTGTTGACCGGCATCCCGGTGCGCTGCGACGTCGCCATGACCGGCGAGATCACGCTGCGCGGCGAGGTGCTCCCCATCGGCGGGCTCAAGGAAAAGCTGCTCGCCGCGCACCGCGGCGGGGTCAAGACAGTGCTCATCCCGCACGAGAACGTGAAGGACCTGGCCGAGGAACTCCCCGAGGAAGTGAAGGGCGAGATCGAGATCATCCCCGTGCGCTGGATCGACGAGGTCCTGGACCGCGCGCTGGAGACGAAGCCCGTCCCGATGTCCGACGAGGCGCCCGCCACCCCGCCGCCGGCAGCGCCGGCCGCCGGCGGCGGCGTCGTCGTCAAGCACTGACCGCATTCGAACCAGTCTGAAGGAGCAAGACCGTGAACAAGTCCGATCTCATCGACGCCATCGCCAAGAGCGCCGACATCTCCAAGGCGGCCGCCGGCCGCGCGCTCGAGGGGGCGATCGCCGCCATCCGCACGTCGCTGCGCAAGGGCGGGAGCGTGAGCCTCGTCGGCTTCGGCACCTTTTACGTCGGCAAGCGCGCCCCGCGGGCGGGGCGCAACCCGCGCACGGGCGCGCCGATCAGGATCAAGGCTGCGAAAGTGCCCAAGTTCCGTGCTGGAAAAGCGCTGCGCGATGCGCTAAACTAGCAGGCTTCCCGGGTGCTTAGCTCAGTTGGTAGAGCGTCGCCCTTACAAGGCGAATGTCGGGGGTTCGAACCCCTCAGCACCCACCAGCAGTCGCCCGCCACGGCAACGCTCGCCGTAGCCAGCGGCACAGGATTCAGCAAGGAGTGGTAGTTCAGTTGGTTAGAATACCGGCCTGTCACGCCGGGGGTCGCGGGTTCGAGTCCCGTCCACTCCGCCAGTCCACCAGGGCGAACCCGAGCGGGTTCGCCCTTTTCGTTTGATCGCCCTTCGGGGCCAGAGGCACCGCACGCCATGATCGACAAGATCCGCCAGTTCGCCGAAATCAAGATCGTCAAGTTCCTCTTTGCGTTCTTCCTCGTCATCCCGTTCGGGCTGTTCGGCATCGACTACTACTTCCAGACGCCCATGGGCGGCGATACCGTGGCGACCGTGGGCACGCAGCGCGTGAGCCAGGGCGACTTCGAGCAGGCGATCAAGCAGCAGCAGGAGACGCTCACGGCGCAGTTCGGGCGCAACTTCGATCCCGCCCTCATGGACAGCCCGGAGATGCGCAAGTCCGTCCTCGACCGCGTCATCAGCGAGCGCCTGGTGGGGCTGGGCGCAGAGCGAGCCGGCGTGCGCATCGGCGACAAGCAACTGGCCGAGCGCATCGCCACGGAACCCGCCTTCCAGGAGGACGGCAAGTTCTCCAAGGCGCGCTACGACGCCATCGCGCGGGCACAGGGCTACACCGCGGTGGGCCTGGATGAGCGCCTGCGCGAGGACATGCGCACCACGCGCTATCGCGACGCCATCATGCAGACGGCGATCGTGCCGCGTTCCACGCTGGACGGCTTCATCCGCCTTTCCGAGCAGAGCCGCGAGGTGAGCGTCATCAACGTCGCGCCCGAGGCCTTCGCCGCCGCGGTGAAGCCCACCGAGGAGAGCCTCAAGGCCTACTACACCGCCAACGCCAAGGAGTTCGCGGTGCCGGAGCAGGTGCGCGTGGAATACGTGGAACTCTCCCTCGACGCGCTTGCGGCGAAGACGCCCGCCGATCCCGAGGACGTGAAGAAGTTCTACGAGTCGAACAAGGCCCGCTTCGTCACGCGCGAGGAGCGGCGCGCGAGCCACATCCTGCTGACGGTGAAGCCGGATGCGAGCGACGCCGAACGCAAGGCTGCCGAGGCAAGAGCGGCGGCTCTCGTGGAAGAGCTGAAGAAGAAGCCGGCGAGCTTCGCCGAACTGGCGAAGAAGGAGTCCAGGGACCCCGGTTCCGCCGCGCAGGGCGGCGACCTCGGCTTCTTCCCGCGCGGGGCGATGGTGAAGCCTTTCGAGGACGCGACATTCGCGGCGAAGAAGGACGAGATCATCGGGCCGGTCCTCTCGGAGTTCGGCTACCACGTCATCCGCGTCACCGACATCAGGCCGGAAAAGGGCAAGAGCGTGGCGGAAGCCGCGCCGGAAATCGAGGCGGAGCTCAAGAAGGGCGCCGCCGCGCGCCGCTTCCCGGACGTGGCCGAAGGCCTCACCAACATGGTCTACGAGCAGTCGACGAGCCTGAAGCCCGCCTCCGACCAGTACTCGCTCGCCATCCAGCAATCGGGCTGGTTCGCGAAGATCGGCGGCGC